>DATDHP010000264.1:0-23446 GCA_036521515.1 Vicinamibacterales bacterium | reverse complement strand
AATCAGGTCAGGGCAGCTGTGCGATGGCCGTCTTGACCGTCTGCATCCCCTCGCCGGTGCTCTCGGTCCACGCGAATACCAGCTCATCCTGGTGCCGCGCCACTCGGGGGTAGCCGCTCGCGCGATCGTCGCCGAGTCCGGCGACGGTGATCGCCGGCGAGCGGCCGCCCGACGAATCGATCCGTCGCATCCTGATCTGCGAACGCTTGTCGGCGAATTCAATCCACAGCGCGACCGCGCTTCCGTCCTCGAGCATTTCCACGTCCACGCGTCCACGCGACATTTGATCGTCGAGCCTGATCGGCGCGCCCCACGTCCGCCCGGCATCGCTCGAGAAGGCCGCATACGAATGACCTTGATCGTTTGTCACGGAGAACCATGCGACAGCCACCTCGCGGCCGCTGGCGCTCAGCATCGGGCCGTTCACGGGGCACGCGAAGATCTCCCAGTCGTCCTTGTGGACCGGCGCGGAGGGCGTCCACGCGCCGTTCTCGAACCGCGACACGTGGATGTCGCGAATGTCTTTCGCGTCGCGATCGCGAAACGCCGCCAGCACACCGTCAGAGGTGACGACGGCAGTCGTCGGACAGCATTCGCAGGCCCGCGCGTCGACTGGCGCATCGGCCGTCTGTTTCCAGGCGGCATCGTACGCGGCGAAGCGCACCGCCATCTCGCCGCCTTCGAATGTCGGCAGGTCCTTCGACAGTTCGATGTCTCGGCCATCGAGCCAGATCACGCCAAGGCCCGCGCCGGGCATCTGGAACAGCGAGGCGAAGCCGTGCTGTGTCTTCGTCCCGTCGTGGTGCGGCATGAACGAGGGCGCCCACGTCCGCCCATCGTCCCGGGAATAGGTGAGACGCAGGTTGTAGGCTTCGATTCGCGCATCCGTGACCTGCAGCCAGTTTGCCGCGAGCGTGCCGTCCTCGAGGCGGATGACGGATGGCACGTCGGCCCAGTTCACGAACCAGTCGTCGCCCGACGCCACGGTGCGCGCCGGAGACCAGCCGTCGCCGGTCCACTCCGCGAACTTCAGCGTCGCCGTCCGGCCCGCCTGCTCGGTCCAACTCGCGAGGACACCGCGCGAGGATGACGTGAGCTGGGGCGCCAGGCTGGCAGCCGCGGCGGGCGACGCGGCGGGCTGCACCGACACGGTCCAGTCCGCCGGATTGATGGTGCGGCCGCACGTCACGGAGACTGCGGCCGCGGTGACGAGAAGTGCGCCGAGCGCGGTTCGCGTCAAAACGCTTTCCTCCTCATGTCCTGTCCCCGGCGGAACTCCTGCGATTCGCTGTAGAAGCCGGCCGTCGTCAGCGTGATGGTCACGGGCTCCTGCGTGCGGTTCTGCCAGTACCAGCCGTGGATGCCCGTGAACGGCGCGGTATAGGTGGCGTTGGCGCCGTTCCGATCGTCCTGCTTGTCGAAGGTCTCGGCGAAGTCCTTGGGCGCACCATCCGGAACGCTATGCATCTCGTAGTGCACGGGGCCGGTGGACGTCCAGGAATAGAGCATGCCTGCGCCTTTCTCGAGTCGGTACTTGTATTCCATCCCTTCCTTTGGCGCGAGCGTGAACTCGACGGCGTCCAGCTTGTAACCGCCCGGCTGTGCCACGAGTGCGCCGGGTGTCGGCGGCGGCGGTTGCCACGCAGTCTGTTGAGCGGCCGGTCCGGCCGCCAGGCACAACACCAGGATTGCGGCGAATACCAGCAATTTCATGAGTACACTCCTCCGTCGCAGAGATCGGATCGTATGGTCGCGCGCCGGCAGTGTACCTGAAGACTTCCTGAATTTTGCGTCAGGAGGGGGAGCATTCGTGATTCGTGCTTCGCGATTCGTGATTCGTGATTGGGCGGGCTGAAGCCGGCCCCCCACGTACAAAGGCTGGGTCGGCTCGAGCCACGCTTGGAAACACAGGGGGTGAGGCCGCTCGACCGGCCAAGAATCATCAATCACGAATCACGAATCACGAATGATGCGGTGACACGGGGTCGCTCAACAGCGCGCCCAGACCGTGCGTCCGCGGCCCGCGCCACTCGGCCACACCAATCGGCATCGATTCATGCGGCGCCGCGGGCGTCGCACAATACGTGCCGAAGAGGCGGTCCCACCAGGACACGTTGAACCCGAAATTGGCGTTCTGTTCGGCAACAACGATCGAGTGGTGCACGCGGTGCATGTCGGGCGTCACGAACACCCGGCGCAGACGGCGATCCACGGCGGCGGGCAGCGATCCGTTCGCATGCGAAAACAGTGAGCCGGCATTCAGGATGATCTCGAACACGAGCACGGCCACCGGCGACGCCCCGAGTGCGACGATTGTGGCGCCCTTGATCAGCGTGGACAACGCGATTTCGAACGGGTGAAAGCGGACGCCGGTGGTGACGTCGAAGTGCAGGTCGGCGTGATGGATCCGGTGCGTCCGCCACAGCCACGGCACCGCGTGGAGGAGCCGGTGCTGGAAGTACACCACAAGGTCGAGGACGCCGATGGCGAAGGCCGCTTCGAGCCAGGAGGGGGCGCTGGCCGCGCGCAGCAGGCCCCATCCGTTCCTCTCGCCCCACAGGGCGAACGTCACCGCTGAGGCCGGGGCGATGATTCGCACCACCAGCACGTTCAGCGCGGCGAGCGTGATGTGTGCGGCCCAGCGGGCGCCGCGTACCTGGGGCGTGCGCCGCGGGCGGCGCCATTCCCAGACCGCAATGGCGGCGAACACGGCGACGAAGAGAGCAAAGCGAATTGGCGCTTCGGGCAGAATTGCCTTAGTTGATCGAACACGCCCCGGGGCCGCGCGGGTCGCCGCACGCGCCACACGGGCCTGCCTCGTTCATGCGGGCAGCGGCCGCGCTGCCGCCTCCAGTGTGCGCCGCAAACACCGAGAACCGGCGCTCCAGCGCGGTGCCGTGACACGCCGGACACTCCGGCGTCTTGCCGCCGCGCACGAGCGCCTCGAACTGGTGGGCGCATTCCCGGCAGGCGTACTCATATAGCGGCATGATCAGCTCTCTCCTCGACCGCGTGGACGAGCACGCCGCCCAGCGCGCAGGCGATATGCGGGTCGAACTGCGACCCGCTGCAGCGCTCGATTTCCTTCACCGCCATCGCCGGTGGCAGCGGCGGACGCTGCGTGTGCGGGATGGTCATCGAGTCGTAGGCGTCGGCCACGGCCAGGATCCGCGCGCCCACCGGGATCTCGTCGTGCCTGAGGCCGCGGGGGTACCCGCCGCCATCGTACGACTCGTGGTGGGCGACGACGATCTCGGCCGCGCGCGAGAACCGCGGCAGTTTCTGCAGCAGATCATAGCCGACCTGTGGGTGCGTCCGCATGATTTGCCATTCCTCGTCGTCGAGCAGCGCCGGCTTGCGCAGGATCGAGGACGGAATGTCGAGCTTCCCGATATCGTGAAGCAGCGCCGCATGGTAGAGCTCGAGGATTGACGATTCGTCCACCTCCAGCTCGTCGGCCAGCCCCATTGTCAGGCGCGCCACGCGGGTGGCGTGACCGCGACCGTCGTGCTCGTGGAGCTGCAGCATGTCGATCAGTCCGTCAATCGCGTCCTCGTGCGTGTCCTGGGCATCGGCGAGCGTCGCCGCGACGGCGGCACGGCGGTGCCGAATCCGGTCCTGCAGCGCGTGCTGCAGCTGATCGAGACCGGCGCTCGCCAGGTGCCAGTCGCGGGCGAGAAACAGCGCTTCGCCAAGGCGAGCGCGATCGAACGGTTTCAGCAGGTAGTCGACGACGTCGTTGGAGAGGCTGGAGATCGCCACATCGACGTCGCGCAGCTGGCTGGCCATGATGATGGCCGTGTGGGAATGGCGTTCGCGGATGGCCACCGCCAGCCGCACGCCGTCCTGGCAGGACGTGTTGACGTCGCACAGAGCGATGTCAGCCGGCTCATCCTCGAGCCGCTCGATCGCCTCCTGGGCGCTCCGCGCCTCGAACGATTGAAACTCAAAGGAATCGACCCATGACGTGATGACGCGCCGCAGCGTGTGATCGTCGTCGACCACCATCACCGAATGCATCAGTCCTGACCCCCGCGCGCTAACTCGTGTATGACGATGGTAGGAAAGTGGGCTCGGCCGATCAACGGGGAAATCACGAATTGTTGAGCCGTCCGGATTTCCAACTCACCTGTATGCGGAGAGCACCACGCTCGCACCGACGAGCATTCGGGCCCGCATGACAAGCTCAGACGCGCGCCGGCGAGAATTGGCTTGCACGGACGAGCGGCGAGCGTGCACGACAGGTATACTGACGAGATGTCTCCGCACCGGAAGTCGCAGCAGATCGCGAATCCGCGCCGCCGCAACGTCGCCATCATCGCGCACGTCGATCATGGCAAGACCACGCTCGTCGATGCGCTGCTCCGTCAGAGCGGGGTGTTCCGTGCCAACCAGCAGGTCGCCGAGCGTGTGATGGATAGCAACGACCTCGAGCGCGAGCGCGGCATCACGATCCTGGCCAAGAACACCGCAGTTCATTACCAGGACCTGCTGATCAATATCTGCGACACCCCGGGCCACGCCGACTTCGGCGGCGAGGTCGAGCGCACGCTGTCGATGGTGGACGGGGTCATCCTGCTGGTCGATGCCTCGGAGGGGCCATTGCCGCAGACGCGGTTCGTGCTTCGGAAGGCGCTCGAGCGGGGCCTGCCGCCGATCGTGGTGATGAACAAGATCGACCGTCCCGACGCGCGGCCGCAGGAGGTCCTGAACGAGATCTACGACCTCTTCATCGACCTCGATGCCACCGAGGACCAGATCGAGTTTCCCGTGCTCTACACGAACGCGCGCGAGGGGACGGCAAGCGTCGACGCCGCCACGCGCGGCGACGACCTCCAGCCGCTCTTCGACGCGATTGTCGAGCACGTTCCGCCGCCGCGCGGGAATCCCGAGGCGGGCCTGCAGATACTCGTGGCCAACCTGGATTCGAGCGACTATCTCGGCCGCATCGCGATCGGCCGCATTTTCAACGGCACCGTGAAGCTGAACGACGCCGTCACGGTCATGAAGCTCGGCGACGGGAACCAGCAGACGCGGGTGACCAAGTTGTTCGCGTTCGACGGCCTCAGGCGCGTCGAGATCGACCAGGCGGCGGCGGGCGACATCATTGCCCTCGCCGGCATCGAGGACATCACGATCGGCGAGACCATCGCCGATCCGGTCGACCCCGTTCGCATCCCGCACATTGCGGTGGACGAGCCCACCGTCTCGATGGTCTTCGGCGTGAACACCTCGCCGATGGCGGGGCGTGACGGCCAGTTCGTCACGTCACGCAACCTGCGCGACCGGCTTCAGCGGGAGCTGCTGGGCAACGTTTCGCTGCGCGTCGAGGATACTGATTCGCCGGAGCAGATGCGGGTCGTCGGGCGTGGCGAGCTGCAGCTCTCGATCCTCATCGAGATGATGCGCCGCGAGGGCTATGAAGTGCAGGTCTCGCGCCCGGAGATCGTCACCAAGGACATCGACGGGGTCCGGGTGGAGCCGGTCGAAGAGCTGGTGATCGACGTCCCGGAGGAATTCCAGGGCGTCGTCATCGCCATGGTGGGGACCCGCCGCGGCGTGATGTCGAAGATGATCAACCACGGCAGCGGCCGCGTTCGTCTCGAGTTCCGGATCCCCACCCGCGGCCTGATTGGTTTCAGGTCCCAGTTCCTCACCGACACGAAGGGCACCGGCATCATGAACCACCTGTTCGCCGGGTGGGAGCCGTGGCATGGCGCCATTCCCTCACGACCCACCGGCGCCCTGGTGGCCGACCGCCCGGGCGTGGCGACCGCCTACGCTATCTACAACCTGCAGGAACGCGGCGAGATCCTCATCGAACCGGGCGTTCAGGTCTACGAGGGCATGATCATCGGCGAGAACGCCCGTCAGAACGACATGGACGTGAACGTCACGAAGGAAAAGAAGCAGACGAACATGCGCGCTTCCACCGCTGACGAAGCGATCCGGCTCATCCCGCCGCGCAGGCTCAGTCTCGAACAGGCGATCGAGTTCATCAACGACGATGAGCTCGTCGAGGTGACGCCGAAGAACGTCCGGCTGCGGAAGAAGGTGCTGGCCTCGAATCTGAGGCCTAAGAAGGGCGAGTAGGGCGGGTCGGGCGCGTGCGGCGGGCGGGTAAGGCGTTGTGCCCGAGCCGCCCTACCAGCCCGACCGCCGTACGCGCCCAGACTCGCGATCACGTTCGCGGTTATCCATGTCGTCCTCCCGACACCTGTGGCCGGAATCCCGATGCCCAGGGGCCTCGGCCATTACGGAACTGGAGCAAATGGCCCGAAATGGAACACGGCGCTGGTGAAATTCCGGCGCAGAACGGGGCTTCGCGTGAGCCCCCATGTGGGCGCTCACTCGCCGGCATCGGCACGGCAATTGCCCTACGACTCGGCACCTGCCATCCCGCGCAGGACTCGAGGAGAACTTCCTGTGCTGCTTGGCGCCCTGTCCTTCCTGTCCAACGACCTCGCCATTGACCTCGGAACGGCAAACACCTGTGTGTTCGCCCGCGGGCAGGGCATCGTCCTGAACGAACCCTCGATCGTGGCGGTCAACAACGTCAACGACCGGATCGAGGCGGTCGGCACCGAGGCCAGGGAAATGCTCGGCAGGACTCCAGGCTTCATCACCGCGATCAAGCCGATGCGCGACGGCGTCATCGCCGACTTCGACGCCGCGGAGCGGATGCTCGGCTACTTCATCAGGAAGGCGCACAAATCCAAGCGCTTCGTCCGGCCGCGCGTCGTGATCGGCGTGCCTTCGGAAATCACCCAGGTCGAGCGCCGCGCCGTGAAGGACAGCGCCTACCGCGCGAAGGCGAGCGAGGTGCACCTGGTCGAGGAAGCGATGGCAGCGGCCATCGGCGCCGGCCTGCCGATCACCGAGGCGTCGGGCAACATGATCGTCGACATCGGCGGCGGCACCACCGACATCGCGGTGATCTCGCTGGCGGGCGTGGTCTACAGCAAGTCGGTGCGCCTCGCCGGCAACGCGATGGACGACGCGATCACGATGTATGTGCGCAAGGTGCACAACCTGCTGATCGGCGAGCGGACGGCTGAGCGCATCAAGATGGAGCTCGGCTCCGCGGCCCCGCTGCCGCAGCGCAAGGAAATGGAAGTCAAGGGCCGCCACTTGCTCGAGGGCAAGCCCATCACCATCACGCTGAACGATCTCGACGTGCGTGCCGCGCTCGAAGAGCCGGTCCGCGGGATCGTCCAGGCGGTGCACGACGCGCTCGAGCGCATTCCGCCAGAGCTCTCGGCCGACATCTGCGACCGCGGCATCGTGCTGAGCGGCGGCGGCGCCCTCCTGCAGCGGCTCGACGAGCGCCTGCGGAATGAGACTGGCCTGCCGGTGTCGGTTGCCGAAGACCCGCTCTGCGCGGTGGTGCTCGGCGCCGGCAAGATGCTTTCCGACATGTCGCTGCTTCGGAAGGTCTCGATCGATTAGTGATTAGCGATTCGTGATTTGCGATTCATTCGTGATTCCAATCACGAATCACGAATCACGAATCACAAATGCAAGGGTTTGTGATTCGCGACGCCACTCGCGACTCACGATAGTACCGTGACTCGTGTTTCTCCAGTTTCACGACTCACGCTTGATACGCGGTTCCTGTGATCGGAGGCAGATAGGCCCTCGCAGGAACCGCGTTTTCATGTACGGCGATACATCGATGAACGATGAACGGATGATTTGAGGATCGATCTAACATCGATGATCGAATGATCTGATCATCGATGTCACAATCGATCATCCGTTCAACCGTTCATCCGTTCATCGATACACATTGGCTCATATCCACTCGGGCGGCGGCTGAATGGTGGGTTCCGGCGTCCTGCCGGGATCTGGCCTGCCGCTGCCGGCAAGGCGGCGGAGGGCGCGCACGGTCATGTCGTGGTCGCAGACGATCTGGCATGACAGCCGGACGCGCTCGAGGCCCGCTCCCTCTGCCTGCCGTTTCTCCTCGAGTTTCAGTTGTTCGGCCCTGGTCATTCGCGTCGGTTCGCCGCTGATGAACTCGACGCGGCACGTCGCGCAGCGCGCGTTGCCGCCGCACGCGTGCAGGATGTCCACGCGCGCGTCCTGCTCGATCGCCAGGACGAGCCGCTTGCCCTGTTCGACGTCAACGGTATCGAACCCCTCCACGGTCAGCTTCGGCATGCGCGCTATGTTAACGTATCGAGCTGATCATGACGGACGTTCCGGCGATCCCTCGACCCTCGCAACTCTGGAAGCACCTCTCACCCGAACGCAAGCTGGTGGCGGCTGACGCCTTCTGGCGCGACGAAAACGCCTCGGCCGAGCAGGCGGAGGCCGTGGCCGCAATCGCGCAGCGCATCAAGTTCCGGGCGAAGAGCGTCGTCGGCATGCCGCCGGAGAAGAAGGCCCGGCAGCTCGCGTCGCTCCCCGCCGTCTCGGAGCTGGTCGCCGCGCGCCTGCTCGTCGCGTATCACCTTGCGGAGCGGCGGCCGATGATGGGCAGCTTCCTCGACGCGCTCGGCATCAAGCACGACCAGGGGCTCATCGAGGACGAGGAGGTGGAGCCGCCGACGTCTGACGCGCTGAAGAGCGCGGCCAGGACGCTGGCGGCCTCGTACCCGGCCGAGGACGTGTCGCTCTACCTCTCCACGTTGATCTGGCAGGACCCGGATACCTGGGGTGCGCTGTCCGAGGCGCCTGAATTAGAGGTCAAAGCCTGATGTTCGAGTGGATGTCGAGCGCCGAGGGCTGGATCGCTCTCCTCACCCTGACGGTGCTCGAGGTCGTGCTCGGCATCGACAACATCATCTTCATTTCGATTCTGGCGGGGAGGCTTCGCCCGGACGAGCGGGCGAAGGCCAGGCAGACGGGGCTGGCGCTGGCGATGTTCATCCGCATTGCCCTCCTCCTGTCGATCACCTGGGTGATGAGCCTGACGACGCCGCTCTTCACCGTCACCAGCCAGGAAATTTCGGGTCGGGACCTGATCTTGATCGTTGGGGGTCTGTTCCTGCTCGCCAAGAGCACGCACGAGATTCACGACAAGCTCGAAGGCGAAGAGGGCCACGCCTCCGGAAAGGTCGCCGCCTCCTTCGCCGGGGTAATCGTCCAGATCCTCCTGCTCGACATCGTCTTCTCGCTCGATTCCGTCATCACCGCCGTGGGCATGGCGGAGGACGTCGCCGTGATGATCATCGCGGTGGTCATCGCGGTCGGCATCATGTTGGTCTCGGCCCGCCCCATCAGCGACTTCGTGGATCGCCATCCGACCGTGAAGATGCTGGCCTTGAGCTTTCTCCTGCTCATCGGGGTGTCGCTCATCGCCGAAGGGTTCGACCAGCACATCCCGAAGGGCTACATCTACTTCGCGATGGGCTTCTCGATCTTCGTCGAGACGATCAACCTCCGGATTCGCGCCAGGGGCCAGCCGGTCCAGCTGCATCAGCCCTATAAGGAGTCCTGAAAATCACGCCCGGTTTCATTTCGCCTTTCCGCAGGAGCGGAGAGTCAGGCGAGCCGCGCGAGCAGGCTGGCCGCCGCGGCGGAGAAATCTGGCGTCCACTCGTGCCCGCCCTCGAACACGCAGCTCTCGACGTCCAGGCCCAGCCCCCGCAGCGTCGTGACGTCCTTGTCGTGCTTCTCGCGCGTGTACCATTCATCCCGGGTGCCGCGGCCGATGAGCACTGGCGGCAGCGGGACCTCTGTGGATGCCGCCACGTCGGGCGGGACGTCTCCGGCGAGCGCGATCAGGGCATCGGCCCTGTAATGCGCGGCGGCTCGATATGCCGTGGCGACGCCCTGCGAGAACCCGGCGAAGACGAGCGGCGGACGCGTGGCGTATTCACGCCGCACGGCATCGACGACCGAGCCGATGTAGCGGACGTTGTCCGCAAGCGCCAGCTCCCGATCCTGCTTCGTCATCCAGCTGGCAACGACGAGCTCGTCCTTGTGGTAGAAGCGGTGCAGCGCCTGCACCGAGACGATCAGCCAGCGCTCGTGGCCCGGGATCCGCTCGAGCGAACGCATCTGCCGTTCGGCGTTCTCGCCGTACCCATGAAAGCCGAAGACCGCCGGCCACGGTCCCGGCGCGTCCGGGACCCGCACGAGATAGCGTCCGTGCGTGGGTGTTTCAATTGTCCGAAGCTCGAGGTCCGATGCCATGCCCGACGATATTAGCGTGTCGCTGGAGAACGGGGCGACCACCACCACCGCGCAGTACGTGGCGACCGATCCTGCCGGCGCGCTGCTCGTGCTGGCGCATGGCGCCGGCGCGGGGCAGCGTCATCCGTTCATGGTCTCGATGGCGAAGGCGCTCGCACGTCGCGGCATCGATGTCATGACGTTCAACTTCCCTTACATGGAGCAGAAGCGCCGTGCGCCGGATCGCGCGCCGGTCCTCGAGTCCTGCTATCGCGCGGTCGTGGCGGCAGCCCTCGATCGAGATTCCTGGCGAGGGCGCAGCCTGTTCATTGGCGGGAAATCGATGGGCGGGCGCATGGCGACCCATCTGGCCGCGCACGGGGTCGAGAGGCTCGCCGGCGTGATTGCGCTTGGGTATCCGCTGCATCCGCCAGGGAAGCCGCAGCAGATGCGATCCGCGCACTTGCCCGAGATCACCGCACCAGTCCTCATCGTGCAGGGGGAGCGGGATGCGTTCGGCACGCCAGCGGAACTGGCATCCGTGATCGAGACGATGGGCGCACCGGTCACGCTGCACGTCGTGCCCGGGGGCGATCACTCGCTGGCAGTGCGAGGTCAGTCGAAGACCGAGGCCCTGGAGTCGATCGCCAGCGTCGTCGGCGACTGGATTTCAGCTCGTCGGGCCGGCTGAAGCCGGCCCCGAACCCGGAACCCCGAACCCGGAACCCCGAACGCCGAACCCGGAACCGAACCCCGAACTTGAACACGAACCGAGAAGCGAGAACCAAGAAGCGGGAACGACAAGCAACATAATGAGGCCATGCGGCTGAACGAGCTTGGATGGGACGAGTCGTTTGCTCAGCACTTTTCCCAATACGCGGTCCGTTCCGACCTGCAGCCCGCGCGCGTGGCCATCGAGTTCAACCACAACTACCGCGTCTATGTCGACGACGGGGAGCTCGACACCACCGCGGCAGGACGCCTGAAGCATCGCGCGGAGAGCCGCGCCGCGCTGCCGGCCGTGGGCGACTGGGTCGCCGTCCGCAAGCGCCCGGACGAGGAGCGCGGCGCGATCGTGGCCGTCCTGCCGCGCCGCTCGTGGTTCTCGCGGAAGATGGCGGGGCAGGTCACCAACGAACAGGTCGTTGCCGCCAACGTCGATGTCATCTTCATCGTGATGGGGCTCGATGGAGACTTCTCGTTGCGACGGCTCGAGCGCTACCTGCTGCTCGCGCGCGAGAGCGGCGCCGCGCCCGTCATTCTGCTGACCAAGCCCGACCTCGCGCCCGACCTGCCGGCGCAGGACGCCGGCGTGACCGCCATCGCCGGCGACGTTCCGGTCCACGTGGTCAGCCCCAGGCACAGCCGGGGCATCGACCTCGTCGCCGCGTATTTCACCCCGGGCCGGACGGGGGCGCTGCTGGGGTCATCGGGAGTCGGCAAGAGCACGATCATCAATCGTCTCGTCGGTGAAGACGTGCGGAAGACACGCGCGGTCCGCGAGAGCGACTCCAGGGGACGTCACACCACCATGCACCGCGAGCTGGTGAAACTCCCGTCCGGTGGCCTCATCATCGACACGCCGGGCATGCGCGAGCTGCAGTTGTGGGACGTGAACGAGGCGGTGCGCGAAACGTTCGACGATATCGAGGCGCTCGCGCTCTCGTGTCACTTCACCGACTGCCGGCATCGGGACGAGCCGCGGTGTGCAGTGAAAGCGGCAGTCGAGGAAGGGCGTCTGGCCGCGGACCGTCTCGCCAGCTACCTGAAGCTCCACGATGAGCTCTCGGCGCTCGCCAGGCAGCAGGACGAGCGCGCGCTGCTCGAGCGCAAGCGGCAGGGCAGGATCATGGGGAAGGCGATGAAGGCGCGTCTGAAGGAGAAACGCGGGGGCTGAAGCCCCCGCGCTACGTGCGTAGGGGCCGGCTTCAGCCGGCCCGGGCCGCCTAAAGGCGGCCCCTACGAGTGATCAAGGCTCACCTGAATCCAGGGATGAGTAGAAGATTGCTGGGCGTTGGAATCACCACGTTCGGCACGGGTAGAGGAGCAATCGGTTGCGCGACCGGTGGCCGCGGCGGCGCGGGCGGCAGCTGGGGCGGTGTCATGTCCACGACCTGCTGCGCTGGTGCCCGCCACGCGACCGCGGCGGCAACGAGGACGACGGCCGCGGCGGCGACGGCAGCCGTCCGCAGCAGGCGCTTCCGCCGTGCATCCTCTGCAGACGGCAGCGCGAGATCCAGGCGTCGGGCCGCCTCCTCGATGAATTCCGGCGTGATCGCCATGGCCTGCGATTGGGCGCCCACCATCAGCGCGCGGTCGCAGAGCAGGTTGATCACGCGGGGGACGCCGCCCGAATAGGCGTGTACCAGATCGAGCGCGCCCTGCTCGAACGCCAGCGTCGGCGGGCCACCGGCCACCGACAGCCGGTGGGAGACGTAGGCCGTGACCTCGTCACGCGTCAACGGTTTCAGCAGGACGCGCAGCGAGATGCGCTGGTCGAGCTGCCGCATGGCAGCTTCGTGCAGCACCTCGAGCAGGTTGAGCTGCCCCACGAGGACGATCTGGAGCAGCTTCGACTGGTTCGTTTCCAGGTTCGAGATCACGCGAATCTGCTCGAGGACCTCGGGCGAGAGGTGCTGGGCCTCGTCGATGATGAGCACGCCGCTGCCGCGAATGGCGATGAGCGACAACAGGAACTCGTGCAGCGTGCTGACGAGCTCGTGCTTGGTGGCCGACGCGATGCGCCCGCTCCGGACGGCGTCCCGCGAGACCACGCCGAAGTCGAGCAGGATTTCGCCCAGCAACTCCTCGACCGACAGGAACGGGTTCAGGAGGAGCGACGTGAACGTCGTCTGGTCCAGCTGCTCGAGCAGCGCACGGCAGGTTGTCGTCTTGCCCGTCCCGATGTCGCCGGCCAGCACGATGAAGCCTTCGCGGCGGCGGATCGCCTGGAGGAGGCCGGTAATCGCCTCGTCATGTGATGCGCTGCGGTAGAGGAAACGCGGGTCGGGCGCCAGCGTGAAGGGAGGCTGTACGAAGCCGTAAAACTCCTCGTACATCGGCGTCTGGCTGACGAGGGAGGCTCCACTCACGCTGCGTCCACCCCACGGAGCTCGAAGCATAGCAGGACTTTATATAATTCGCGCATGCTCCTCCTGCTCCTGCTCCAGACCTTCTTCGTCTCGACGCTGCCGCCCGCCGATCTGCAGAACAAGCAAGCCGTCCTCGAGACGGCGCACGGGACCATTGTCCTCGATCTGCTGGCCGACGCCGCGCCCAACCATGTCGCCCACTTCATCACGCGCGCGCGCGAGGGCGCTTATGACGGAACGATCTTCCATCGCGTCATCGCGATGGGCATCATCCAGGGCGGCGATCCGATCTCGAAGGATCCCGCCCAGGCGGCAAAGTACGGCACGGGCGGGCTCGGCGCGCTGCGCTTCGAGCCCAATCCCGAGAAGCACACGCGCGGCGCCGTGTCGGCTGTCCTCGTGCCGGGCCGGCGCGACAGCGCCGGTTCGCAGTTCTTCATCTGCGTTACGGATCAGGCGGCGCTCGATGGGCAATACACGGTGTTTGCCCGGGTCGCGGAGGGCATCACGGTGGCGCAGAAGATCTCGACGGTGCCGGCGAACATGAACGTCCCGATCGACCGCGTCGAGGTCAAGACAGTCACGATCCGCGAGAAACCGGCGCCGGTACCCGAGCCCTTCGTCTCGGAAACGGCGGAGGTGCTGTCGAAGCATCGCGCGGTGATCGAGACGTCGATGGGGAACATGACGCTCGAGCTGTTTGCCGATCGGGCGCCCAATCACGTGCGCAACTTCCTGCGGCTCGCGCAGACGGGCGTGTATGACGGCACGGGGTTTCACCGCGTCGTCCGCGGCTTCGTGATCCAGGGCGGCTACCTGGGAAGCCGGCGCGAGCCGCTCGACCCGGACCAGCAGAAATACGTGCGGCCGCTGCCGCCGGAATTCAACCCGACGCTGCACGACAAGGGCATACTCTCGATGGCGAGAGGGGCCGATCCGGCGAGCGCCGATACGTCGTTCTTCGTGGTCACGGCGCGCACGCCCGCGCTCGACAACCAGTACACGGTATTTGGACGGGTCATCGAAGGGCTCGACGTACTCGAGGCGATCGAGGCGGTGCCGGTCAACGGCGAGGCACCGGTCACGCGCGTCGAGGTCACACGCGTCAGGGTGGTGACGCCGTAGCCATGTTGAAGGGGACGCGCGAGGCCGTGCTGCACCGGATGCAACCCATCAGCATCCACGGGCAGTTGTCGTATGACGTGCACTACACGTTCACCGACGAGCCTGACAGCCAGGTGCGCGTCGCGCGCGTCGGCCCCGAGGCGCTCGCCCCGGGCCTTCAGGAAGGGGACACGGTCAAGCTCGACTTCCTCGTCGGCGTCGTGACGGCCGTCCACCGAACGTGACGCGTGGCGACCCGGCGCATCAAAGGCCGACCTGAAGGTCGGCCTCTACGAAAACAAGGAGCAGCACGACAGGTGTTCGTAGAGGCGGACCTTCAGGTCCGCCTAATTAGAACGGCAACGGGGTCTGAGCCCGTTTCTCGGTGAGACTGTCCGTCAGGTTGTGAACACTCACACCGAGAAGTCTCACGGGCGTGTGGCCGGCCTCGGTCCTGTCGAGCAGGGCGACGGCGCGGTGCGCGATGGTCTCGGCGTCGCGCGTGGCCGGCTCGGTGTGGCTTCGCGTGATCGTCGTGAAGTCGCTGTAGCGCACCTTGATGGTGACGGTGCGCGCATAGAGGGCGTGCCGCTCGAGCCAGGCGGCGGCGTCGTGTGCCATTGCGTCGATCTCCGCGCGGATCTGGTCGATGTCCGTCAGATCCTGCTCGTACGTATTCTCGCTGCCTGACGACTTCGGGTCATGCCCCGCCACCACGGGCCGGTCGTCTTCGCCGCGCGCCAGCTGTTCCAGCCACTCTGCCAGCGACCCCACCGTGTCGCGCAGGATCTGCGGGTCGGCCGTGCGCACGTCCACGAGCTTGTCGATGCCGCGCGCGCGCAGCTTCTTCGCCGTGACGGGTCCGACGCCCCACAGTGCGTCGACGGGCAGGCCTTTGAGAAAGGTCTCGACCCGCTCGGGAGCAATGACCGTCAGTCCATCGGGCTTCTGCCATCCCGACGCGATCTTCGCCAGGAACTTGTTCGGCGCCACGCCGGCCGAGGCGGTCAGCCCCGTGGCGGCGCGAATCTCACCCTTCAGCCGGCGCGCCACCGACATCCCCAGCGTCTCGCCCCAGGCATTCTCCGTCACGTCAAGATAGGCCTCGTCGAGCGACATCGGCTCGACGAGTGGCGTCACGCGGCGGAAGAGATCGAACACCTGCTGCGACACGGCCCTGTACTTGGTGAAGTCCGGCCGGACGATAACGAGGGACGGGCAGAGGCGGACGGCGCGAGCCATCGGAATAGCCGAGCGTACGCCGAAGGCTCGCGCTTCGTAGCTGGCGGCCGCCACCACGCCACGCTTGTCCGGAGCGCCGCCGACGACAACGGGACGCCCCCTGAGGTCGGGGTTGTCCCGCTGCTCGACCGACGCGTAAAACGCGTCCATATCGATGTGGAGGATGCGGCGGACGTGCGAACTGTCGTTCACGCTTCTTTGTTCTGTCTTCTCAGTTCGTGTTCGGGTTCACGGTTCAGTTCGCCGTTCGGGGTTCATTGTTCGGTTCGCGGTTCTTTGTTCCCGGTTCTCGGTGCCGTGAACCTCGAAGTCGAACCGAGCACCGAACTGCGAACCAAGGAACATGGAACCAAACGGCGAACCTTGAACACGAACCGAGAAGTGAGAACTGAGAAGTGTGAACGACATGCGTCAGTTCCCGGTGGCTCCGAAGCCGCCTCGTGCAATCTCGCGCAGGCCGGACACTTCGTCCCAGCTCACGCGGGGCGCCGGGAGGACGATTCCCTGGGCAAGGCGATCGCCGCGTGCAACGTGCACGTCGCGCGGTGTGAAATTCAGCACCTGGATCATGACCTCGTCGTTTGGCCCGGAATAGTCGGGATCTATCACGCCGACGCCGTTGGCCACGGCGAGTCCGCGCTTGAGCGGCGTGCTGCTTCGGGCGAGAATCGCCAGGAAATAGCCGGCCGGCACCTCGATGACGAGGCCCGTCCGCACGAGCGCGACCTGGCCGGGGGCGATCGTGAGATCGTGCGCCGCCGCCAGGTCGAAGCCGGCCGCTTCGTCAGTGCCGTAACTCGGGAGGGCAACTGTGGGATCGAGACGCATGATTCTGAGCCGCATGACGGCAGCATACCGAAAGTTGGCGATCCCACCCCACCGCGCTGGAAAACGCGCGGCGGGGACCCCGATCGCGGTCGTGCTGCTCGTGCTGCTGGTCACGCCATCTGCTCCGGCGCAGGATCTTGCGCAGCCGCTCCCGCTGGACCCGGCGGTCACGACCGGACGCCTGACGAACGGCCTGACGTATTTCATCAGGCGCAACGCGCGTCCCGCCAACCGCGCGATGCTGCGGCTCGCCGTGCAGGCCGGCTCGGTTGACGAAGCCGACGACCAGCGCGGGCTGGCCCACGTGCTCGAACACATGGCGTTCAACGGCACCGCCCGGTTCAAGCCAGGCGAGCTGGTCAAGTATCTCGAGTCGATCGGCGCCCGCTTCGGTCCCCACGTCAACGCGTACACGAGCTACGACGAGACCGTCTACATGCTCGACGTGCCAACGGATCGCGAGGGCGTGCTGGTGCGCGGCTTCGAGGCGCTCAGCGACTTCGCGGGCGGCGTCACGCTCGACGAGAAGGAAATCGATCGCGAGCGGGGAGTCGTCATCGAGGAGTGGCGCGGTCGCCAGGGCGCCGCCTCGCGCATGCAGCAGCCCCAGATCGAGGCGCTCTTTGGCGAATCCCGCTATGCGAACCGCCTGCCGATTGGCACCCCGGAGATCCTGAAGGGGTTCCCGGCGCAGCGCCTGCGCGACTTCTACGGCGATTACTACCGGCCGGACCGCATGGCCGTCGTCGTCGTGGGCGACATCGAGCCGGCGGCAATCGAGAAGCTCGTGCAGGACTACTTCTCGCCGCTGCGCGCGGCCACAGCGGCGCCGCGAACGGTGTATCCGATTCCTCCACACCCGGAAACTCGCTACGTCACCGTGTCGGATCGCGAAGCCCAGGGCTCCTCGGTGTCCGTCATCTACAAGCGGCCGCTGCAGCCGTTCCGCACGGTCGGTGACTATCGGCGCCTGCTCGTGCGAGCGCTGGTCAACCAGATGATCAACGCGCGCTTCACCGAAATCGCGCGCCAGCCCGAGGCGCCCTTCATCCGCGCATCCGTGGGCGACGAGACGCTCGGCCGAACGGTCGAATCGTTCACGGTGTCGGCGCGCGTGGACGATGGCGCGATCGAGAAGGGAGTCGCCGCGCTGACGCAGGAGGTCGCCCGCGTCCGCCAGCATGGCTTTGGCGCGGCAGAGCTCGAGCGCGCCAAGCGCTCGATGGTGGCGACCTACGAGCGTGCCTTCAACGAACGCAACACGTCCGAGAGCTCCGGGTACGCGTCGGAGCTCCTGCGGCACTTCCTGACCGGCGAGCCGGTGCCCGGCATCGAAGCGGAGCTGGGACTCGTCCGCCGGTTCATCCCCGAGGTCACCGCGGCGGAGGCGGCCGCGCTCACGCGCGAGCTGATCACAGAGGACAGCCGCGTTGTCCTGGCAACGGCACCGGATAAAGCGGGTGTGACGGCCGTCACGGAGGCCGGTCTTCGCGAGGCACTGCGCGCCGGCGCGGCGGCCACGGTCACGCCCTGGTCCGACGAAATTGCCGGACGTGACCTGATGGCCACGCGCCCGACCCCGGGTACCGTTCGAGGGCGACGGGAGATTCCCGAGATCGATGTCACGGTGCTGACGATGTCGAATGGCGTGGAGGTGTGGCTGAAGCCGACCGACTTCCGCAACGACCAGGTACTGTTCACGGCGTACTCCCGCGGCGGCACGTCGCTGGCCTCCCAGGCCGATTATCACAACGCCTCGCTCAGCACGTCACTCGTCGGGCTGGCCGGCCTTGGCGGGTTCAACCCTGTCGATCTCGGCAAGCTCACCGCCGGGAAGATCGCCAATGCCGGCGGCTATATGTCTGGGTATACGCACGGGCTGTCCGGCAACGCCACGCCGCGCGATCTCGAAACGGCCCTGCAGCTGACGCACCTCTTGTTCACGGCGCCGAACAAGGACAAGGACGCCGAGGCGTTCCTGCTGATGCGCCGCCGGCTCGAAAATGCCCTGGCCAACCAGGCGCAGAATCCCGGTTCGGTGTTCGGCGAGCGCGTCAGGGCCATCAATACGCTGGACCATTACGCGTCCCGTTCCCTCAAGCTCGAGGACCTGCCGAAGCTCGATCCCGAGCGGATGCAGGCCTATTTCGACGCGCGTTTCGCCAATGCCGCCGACTTCACCTTCTTTTTCGTCGGGGCGTTCAAGGTGGACGAGATCACGCCGCTGCTGACCACGTACATCGGGTCGCTGCCGTCGCGTGGGACGGCCACCGCCACCTTCGTCGACGATCGGATGCGGTTCCCTGCTTCCGTGATGCGCGAAACCGTCATCAAGGGCCAGGAGCCGCGGAGCCAGACGGTCATTACCTTCTTTGCCGATACCGGCCTCGACGAGATCGAAACGCACCGGGCGCGCGCAGCGGCCCAGGTGCTGCAAATCCGGCTGCGCGAGCTTCTGCGCGAGGAGCTCGGCGGCACCTACTCGGTGGGCGTCGGCTACTCGGACAACTCGCCGCAAGCGGGCTACGGCTACACCAGCGTGCAGTTCGGCAGCTCGCCTGAAAACGCGGAGAAGCTCACGAAAGCGGTGTTGACCGAGCTCGAGCGTCTCCAGCGTGACGGTCCTCTGGCCTCGGACGTCCAGGTCGTGAAGGAAACCGAAAAGAACGAGCTGCAGACCAGCTACAAGCAGAACGGCTACTGGCTCAATTCGCTCCAGGCCATGCACCTCCTCGGCCGCGACCCCAGACGAATCCTGCAGCGCACCGAGCGCGCCGACTCGCTGACCGGGGAGAACGTCCACGCGGCGTTGCGCAAGTATTTCCCGCTCGAGCGACACACGATCGTCACGCTGATGCCAGAAAAGTAGCCGGCAGCGAGCAGCCGGCAGCCGGCAGTGCCCTTCCGCCTGAAGGCGGAAGCCACGAGACTTGAGTAGCTGTGGCTTCCGGCTTCGGCCGGAAGGGCTGCCAGCTCGAGCCGGCCCGTGGCAGTGAAAGCCGCCGCGAATTATACTGGTCGCTTCGTTTCACAGCTGCCCGGACGCGAATGCAATACATCTACACGATGAAGGGCCTCGGGAAGGTCCATCCTCCCGACGCCGTCGTGCTCAAGGACATCTGGCTGTCGTTTCTCCCGGGCGCCAAGATCGGTGTGCTCGGGCTCAACGGCGCAGGCAAGAGCTCGCTCCTGAAGGTCATGGCGGGCGAAGACACGGAGTTCATCGGTGAGGCGTTTCCGGCCGAGGACATCACCGTCGGCTTCCTGCCGCAGGAGCCGCGGCTCGATCCGAGCAAAACGGTACTTGGCAACGTCGAGGAAGGTGTCTCCGAGGTCAAGGCGCTGCTCGAGCGGTATGACGAGCTGAACATGAAGCTCGGCGAGGAGCTGTCGGCCGAGGACATGGACAAGCTGCTCCAGGAACAGGGGCGCCTGCAGGATCGTATCGATGCGACCAACGCGTGGGACCTCGACTCGCAGCTCGAGCTCGCGATGGACGCGCTGCGCTGCCCCCCGCCTGACGCCGACGTCGCGAAGCTCTCCGGCGGCGAGCGGCGGCGCGTCGCGCTGTGTCGCCTGCTGCTCAAGTCCCCGGACCTGCTTCTACTCGACGAGCCCACCAACCACCTGGACGCCGAGTCAGTGGCATGGCTCGAACGGTTCCTCAAGGAATACAAGGGCACCGTCGTTGCCGTCACGCACGACCGCTACTTCCTCGACAACGCGGCCGAGTGGATCCTGGAGCTCGATCGCGGCTCCGGCATTCCGTGGAAGGGGAACTACTCGTCCTGGCTCGAACAGAAGCAGCAGCGCCTGGCACAGGAAGAGAAGACCGAGACGAAGCGTCAGAAAACGCTCGAGCGCGAGCTGGAGTTCATCCGCATGTCGCCGCGGGCGCGGCAGGCGAAGGGCAAGGCGCGGCTCAACGCGTACGAGCAGCTGCTCAACGAAGACACCGCCAAGAAGATCGAGCAGGTCGAGATCTACATTCCGCCCGGTCCCCGCCTCGGCGATGTCGTCGTCGAGGCACGCGGGCTTCGCAAGGCGTACGGCGACCTGCTGCTCATCGACGACCTCACGTTCACGCTCCCGCGTGGCGGGATCGTTGGCGTCATCGGGCCGAACGGCGCCGGCAAGACCACGCTCTTCCGGATGATCACCGGTCAGGAGAAGCCGGGCGGCGGCACGCTGCGTCTTGGTGAGACCGTGACGCTCGGGTACGTGGATCAGAGCCGCGACGCGCTTGCGCCAAACAAGAGCGTGTGGGAAGAGATCTCCGGCGGCGAAGACGAGCTGCTCATCGGCAAGCGGCCGGTCGCCTCGCGTGCCTACGTGTCCTGGTTCAACTTCAAGGGCGCGCAGCAGCAGCGGAAAGTCGGGACGCTGTCGGGCGGCGAACGCAACCGTGTGCACCTGGCGAAGCTCCTGCAGCGCGGCTCGAACCTGCTGCTGCTCGACGAGCCGACCAACGACCTCGACGTCGACACGCTCCGCGCCCTCGAGGAGGCGGTGCTCAACTATGCCGGCTGCGCCGTGGTCATCAGCCACGACCGCTGGTTCCTCGACCGCATCGCCACGCACATGCTGGCGTTCGAGGGCGACAGCCGCGTCGTGTGGTTCGAAGGCAATTACCAGGACTACGAAGCCGATCGCCGTCGGAGACTGGGCGCGGAAGCCGACACACCACACCGGATCAAGTACCGCAGGCTCACACGATAGCCGCTTCAAGAAGTTCGTAGAGGCCGACCCTCAGGTCGGCCTGCAAACCGTGGGAGGAGGAGCAATGGACGCACAGCAGGCCAAATTTCTCGTCGATCAGTACGCGACGTTGATGGAGGGCGAGTTCCCTGCCACCGTCAAGGTGCTCGCAGCGGTGAAAGACGACACGCGCGACTACAAGCCGGACGAGAAGTCGCGGACCGCGTGGGAGCTGGCGACGCACCTGGCGACCTCCGACGTGTGGTTCCTCGAGAGCATCATCAAGGGCGAGTTCCAGTACGACGAGGCCTCAGCCAAGCAGGCCGAGTCCCAGTTCAAGACCGTCAACGACATCGTCGAGTTCTACAAGAAGACGTTCCCGGCCAAGCTGCAGGAGGTGCGGACCCTGTCGCCCGACAAGCTGTCGCGCACGGTCGACTTCTTCGGGTTGTTCAAGTCGCCGGCGGTGTCGATGATGGGCTTCGCGAACAATCACGGCATTCACCACCGCGGCCAGCTCGCCGCCTACCTGCGTGCGATGGGGTCCAAGGTGCCGGCGATCTACGGCGGCAGCGCGGACGAGCCCTTCCAGGCGGCGCAGCAGCAGACGGCCGCGACGTAAAGGCGGCTTTCGCTCTCACGAGGCCGCGGAGACGCGGCGTCGCGGAGGTCGGCAACTCGGGATCTGGCCAGGACGAATCACAGTGAGAGTCCCGGATCCAAGAATGACCGCCTCCGCGCCTCCGCGGCCCGTTGCTGTGAAATCATCGAGTGTCCTTCCCCGACCTTCGCTCGTTCATCGACCACCTCCGCCGTGACAATGGCATCGTCACGGTGGAGGCAGCGGTCGACGCCAACCTCGAGGTCGCCGAGATCCACAGGCGGGTGATCGCGGCGGGGGGACCTGCGCTCCTCTTTACAAACGTCACCGGCAAGGACTTCCGGCTCGTCACGAACCTGTTCGGCACGGCGAAGCGCGCCGAGATGGCATTCGGTGAACGGCCGATGCGGCTGGTGCGGCGTCTCGTGGAGCTGGCGGAGACGATCCTGCCGCCCACGCCGGCCGCCCTCTGGGGCGCGCGCGACGTCGGCCTGGATCTCCTGAGGATCGGCATGCGCAAGGTGCCTCAAGGGCCGGTGCTCGATCGCGTGACGTCGAACGTTCAACTCGATCGCCTCCCTGCGCTGACGTGCTGGCCGGAGGATGGCGGTCCGTTCATCACCCTGCCTCTCGTCTACACGCAGCATCCCGATCGCCGGGGCCACAACCTCGGCATGTACCGCATGCAGGTTCACGACGCGCGGACCACCGGGATGCACTGGCAGATCGGCAAGGGAGGCGGCTACCACTACGCCATCACGGAAGCGCGCGGTCACCACCTGCCGGCGACCGTGTTCCTCGGAGGCCCGCCCGCGCTCGTCCTGTCCGCGATCGCACCGCTGCCCGAGAACATCCCCGAGCTGGTGCTCGCGTCGCTGATTGCCGGCGAGCGTCTCCCGCAGGTCCACGGCCAGGGGCCGCATCCGCTCATCGCGAGCGCCGAGTTCGCGCTCATCGGCGAGGTGCCGTCCCAGGTCCGCCGGCCCGAAGGTCCGTTTGGCGATCACTACGGCTACTACTCGCTGCGCCACGATTACCCGGTGTTCGAGGTCCGCCGGATGGCTCATCGCACGGATGCGATCTACCCGGCGACGGTGGTCGGCAAGCCGCGGCAGGAGGACTTCTTCATCGGCGACCTGCTGCAGGACCTTCTCTCGCCGCTCTTCCCGCTCGTCATGCCGGCCGTGGAGCGCCTCTGGTCGTACGGGGAAACCGGCTATCACTCCCTCGCCGCCGCCGTCGTCAAGCAGCGGTACAAGCGCGAGGCGATGGCCAGCGCGTTCCGCATTCTTGGCGAAGGACAGCTCTCGCTGACCAAGTTCCTGCTCGTGACCGACCGGTACGTCGACGTGCGGAACTTCAAGGGCACGCTCGAGCACGTGCTGGCGCGGACACGGCTGGAGACCGACCTGTACGTGTTCTCCAACCTCTCCATGGACACGCTCGATTACACCGGGCCCACGGTCAACGAGGGGTCGAAAGGGGTGTGGCTCGGGCTGGGGGATCCGGTGAGGACGCTTCCGCAGCAGTTCACCGCATCCACAATCCCCAGCGGCGTGACCGACGTGCGTGTGTACTGCGGCGGTTGCCTCGTCGTGGGCGCGCCAGGGTATGCGGCCGATCCGGGAGCGGCGGCGCGGCTCGCGTCAGAGCCGGCGTTCGCCGACTGGCCGCTGGTCGTCGTCACCGACGAGCCGTCGCGGGCCACGGCAAGCTCCATGAACTTCCTGTGGACGACGTTCACGCGCTTCGAGCCGGC
>DATDHP010000263.1:0-6162 GCA_036521515.1 Vicinamibacterales bacterium | reverse complement strand
CAATGCGGCGTGGGGATTCACGCCGCTCCTCAACTTCGGCATGAATGCGGGAGGGCAGCCGACGTTCATCGAGTTCGTCTTCCCCATCCGCTTCTCGGATGACGATTTCGGAGAGACGACCAACTCGATTGGCTTCGGGATTCACCTGGGACTCGGGTTCTAGACCCGTTCCAGCGCGGATGCGTGGCGGACCTTTGCGGCCCGCCACGCGGCCCGAAGGTCCGCGCTACTTCACATTCCCTCAGACGGATGCCAGCAGGGCGACGACCTCGATCAGGCCGGCTTCGCCTTCAGCATCCCGAGCTGTATCAGCAGCCCGGTGAAATCGTAGATGCGGCGCTCGTGCACGATCTCCCCGTCACGCACCGTATAGAGCCGGACGAGCGGAAACGCGAACGCCTTCTGCGTCGGCGGCATTCCCATGAAGCCGCCCGTGTCCGTGCCTCTCAATGTCTCGACTTCCACCACGCGGTCGCCGTCGATTATCAGCGCGTCCCGCTCGGAGGTGATATCCGGGAAGGCGGCGAAGAAGGCGCGCCCGACCTGCTCGATGACGTCGCGTCCTCTTACCGTTCCCGCCATCGGGCTCTCCAACACCGATTCCTCAGCATGGTCTGCAGCCAGCGCGCGGGCGTCGTGATCTGCCATCGCGGCGCGGCGCCGGTCGAACATCGCGATCAGTTCCTCGCGCGTCATGATGGCCTCCATTGACTGTGGACGCCGACAGGCAGCTCATCCTAACGCGCCAGAGCGATTTCGATTGCACGAAGGGTTAATCAGGATCGCGTCAGCACGGGCCCGGGGGTGGGCTCTCCAGCGGCGTGCCCGCCGCGCAGAGCGGGCAGGCAGACGGCTCCCATAACGCGAAGTCCCGTCGTGCCAGCGACTCGACCGGGATCGCCAGGCCGGCAAAGTGATCGAGCGCAATGGTGCCGAGCACCAGCAGCGTGCCGACGACGCTGACCGTTGCGCCCGCGGCAGTGGCGGCGGCTGCCGTCGCCCGTACGGAGGAGCCCGCACTGATCACGTCGTCGACGATGGCGATGCGCCTGCCCTGCATCCGCCGCCGGATTTCGATCGGAATCTGGTATTCCGCGCCGAACAACGCGTGCCGGGGGTTCCGCGAGGCCGGCTCGCTGAAGTAGAAGTCGAGGCCGAGGACCGTGGCGACGGACTGGGCGAGAAACGCGCCGCCCTGAAGGGGGCCGCAGACTGCCGATACGGCATGGCGCTCGAGCCGGCCGGCGAGCGTTTTCACGAGCGGGGCGACGTCTCGCGGGCTGACGAAGAGCGTGTCGAGCGTGAGCCACAGGTCGGTGTGATAGCCGGACTCGAGCAGGAAGTGTCCCTCGCGAGCCGGCAGTTCCTTGAGCAGCTCGGTGTTCATAAACGGCGTGGGTCGGCTGAAGCCGGCCCACGTCAGGGCGGCGCGTGACTGCCTCAGTGCGCACCCCCCTCGAGCTGGAGCGTCACCGTGGCGCGCCCGCCGCTGGCCCGGCCGGCGATTTCGCCGATCTGAGGCATCCTGGGATAAGTGGCGAAGTGTGAGCCCGCACGTCCCTGCAGCGCGGCGCAAACATCGAGCCAGTGAGACCAATTGCTGGTCGTGCCTCAAAACAATTCATGAAAGCGATCTCGCGCCTGGAGCCGACACGATCGCCCGTGGTCGTGACGTTGGCAAAGTATTCGAGCGGACTCGAGCGCCGCGTGCGCGGGGCGCGCCCGTTCGAGAAGCGAAAGCGTATTCGAGAAAAGAAATCAGGATGCCCGTGCGACACGCCGGTGCCGGAAGCAATCGACGTGTGATCGTTCACCATGCCGACAGCCTGCATGAAGGCGTAGCAGATGGAAATCAAACCCGGTGTGGTTTCCGAACAACGGGTGATCGCGTGCAGCGTTCGCGGCTGTAACCTGCCGCTCGAACGGCGGGGCGGCGCGTTCGCCTGCCCGCGCGGCCACTCCTATGACGTCTCTCGCAGCGGGTACGTGAACCTGCTGCAGCCGCAGGACCGCCGCTCGCCCGACGCGGGCGACCGGAGAACGGCGGTCGAGGCGCGCACGCGGCTCCTGGCCGCCGGGGTGGGCCGCGCGATCATCGACGCCGTCGTGCGGCGTGCCGCGGCGCTCGAACTGGACGACGGTGCCGCTGTCGTTGATATCGGGTCGGGCTCCGGGGAGACGCTCGCCTCACTGGCACGCGAGCGTGCGATCACCGGCATCGGCATCGACCTGTCGACTGCGGCCGCGCACAGCGCGGCGCGCCGCTTCCCGCACCTGACCTGGGTGGTCGCGAACGCCGATCGCCGCCTGCCACTGGTGGACCGGAGCATCAGCCTCGTGCTCTCCGTGCATGCGAGACGCCATGCCGTCGAATGTGCGCGGGTCCTCGCGCCCGGCGGCCGTCTGATCGTCGCGGTGCCTGCGCCTGACGACTTGATCGAGTTGAGGGAGTCATTGATGGGGAAACGCATGGAGCGTGACCGCGCCTCGACGCTGCTGGCCGAGCACGAGCCACTGTTCACGCTGATCGATCGCGGGTCTGCGCGCGAGCGTCAACACCTCGACCGCGAACCGCTGCTCGATCTGCTGCACACGACCTATCGCGGCGCGAGAACCAGCGGCGCGGATCGGATTGCGGCTCTCCAGAGGCTGGAGGTCACGCTCGCGACCGACTGGTTTCTCTTTCGGGCGCGCTAATCAGTAGCCGGCGCGAACGGCTATTCCACGGCCTTGTAGACGCGCTCGTCCAGCGGGCTGCCGGTCACGGGCTGGACCGTTTCCCGGTACTGCTTGGTGTGCGGCGCTGAGAGATGTGCGTCGTACGCCTTCTGGTCTGCCCAGGTCTCGACGATGGTGAAGTGATTCGCGCGCGTCGTGCCCTGCAGCACGTCGAACCGCAGGCATCCAGGTTCCCGGCGGCTTGCCTCGGCCATTTTCCTTGCGAGATCCGGCCCGCCACCCTGCGGACCGCCAACGGTGTCCAGGTGAGTGACGACATGGATCGCATCGCCACTCGCGGAACCGGTGGCCGGCGCGACGCTGAAATTCTTGTAGGGACGCTCGTCGTAGCCGGTCACGCGGAGCGGCTGCAGCGTGTCGCGAAACTGCATCGCATGCGCGCCTTTGAGGTGCGCGTCGAACGCCGGCGGCTCCTTCCAGGCTTCGACGAGCACGTAATTGCCCGGCCGGCCGACCTGTTCGAACAGTTCGATGCGCACGAAGCCGTCCTGCTTGCGGCTTGCATCGCGATACTGTTTGACTGCCGCGACCGCCGACGCCCTGGCGGTCGGCATGACGCTGACGTAGGTCACCGCGTAGTGCGCCGTATCGACTGGCGCCTGGGCGGAGATCTGCACGCCGACACCCGGCGCACACACAACGATGGCGAGCAAGAGATAACGCAGGCAATGCATCAGGCCCTTCTCCTCTGCGGGCCGGATCCTAACACGGCGGGAGCCCTGTGAGGCTGTTTCGCGCCGCGTCGCATTCCGCGTCGAAGCCGGGAGGGTGAAGGAACACGGTTTCGTTGGCCCGAAGGCGAGCCGTCGCGGCATCCACGACGTCACGG
Organism: Vicinamibacterales bacterium; assembly: GCA_036521515.1. Classification (GTDB taxonomy): domain Bacteria; phylum Acidobacteriota; class Vicinamibacteria; order Vicinamibacterales; family UBA2999; genus Gp6-AA40. The sequence goes on along the minus strand of DATDHP010000263.1, from coordinate 2,594 downwards.
GAGCGCATCAGTCGGGCCATGCCATGGCCGACCCTGCCGCACCGCTGCCGCTCGCCATTTGCGAGCCACTCGTCCATGAGCGCGAAGTTTTCGCAGCAGTGATCGACCTCGGCGTACTCGTAGCGACGCGGGCGGCGCGCCGTATCCAGAACCGTCACGTAATGCGGCAGCCGATACCGTACGCCGGCAATGTTCTCGGCGACATGAATCGTCGTGTTGGCATCGTGCCCGACGCCGAGCAGCAATACCTGCCCGTCAAGCGAATAGACACGACCGGCGGGACTCTCCAGGCCGTGCGGCACGTCCAGCGGATGCGGCGACGTCGCGTAAGCGGCCCGCGGGCCTGCAGCCGCGAAGGCATGCGGGTTGTCGCTGCGTAGAACGCCGGGGAGCCGCCGGAAGGTATCCGCCACGACGCCCATTCCAACGCACGGAGTCGTCGTGGCATCGAACGGATGCTCGTCGTCGTCGCTCATGCTGGGCATGACGAGCGTCCCGTCGGGCCCGAGCACGGCCTGGAGCGCGGCGATGAGTCCGCGTGGGCCGCCCTCAACGGGACCGACCTTCGAGAACGACGCGTGGACGAGCAGGACGCCGCCGGGAGCAATACCAAGCTCCCGGAGCTGGCAAATCAGGTCGTCGAAGGCGATTGTATTCAAGAGGAGAATGGCAGCGATACGGTCTCACTCGACAGCCGCTTGCGATGACGCCATCCGCAAAGCGCGTAGACCAGCATTCCGACCGCGGCCGCGATCGCCGCGGCCATGGCCTCCGATGAGGTGCTGTTGGACAGCAGCCATGCGACGAGCACCAGCGCGACGAGCGCCGCGGCGCCGCCGGCCGGCGCGAGAAACGCGGCCGGCGGTGCATTCGCGCGGCGGCGCAGCACCGGCAGGGCGGCGCAGGTCGCCCCATAGCTGAGCAGCCGCGCGATGACGCTGACGGTGACCGCATAGACGAAGGTGCCCGAAAGCGTCAGCGCCAGCATCATGACGGCGGTGACGACAATAGCGACGTGCGGCGTGTGGTAGCGCGGGTGCGTCGTCGCCAGCCATGCGGGCAGCTCGCGTCGCTGCGCCATGGCAAACGGCAGCCGCGGCCCCACCAGCATGATCACGTTGAGGTTCCCGGCGAGGGAGATCACCGCGCCGGTGGCGAGGAGCGTTGCGCCGGCGTTGCCGAGGAAGCGGCCGGCCGCGTCGCTCAACGGACGCGACGCGGTGGCCAGCTGCGGCAGCGTTCCGATCGCGACCGCCTGGATCGCCAGATAGAACACCGATACGACTCCAATCGCGACCAGAAGCGCACGCGGGAGATCGAACCGGGGGTTTCGTGACTCGCCTCCCGCAAGCGCCACCATCTCGAAGCCGGTGAAGGCGTAGACCAGGAGCAGGACCGCAACGGAGAAGTCTCCGAACGCTGGAAGCGGTCCCGGCGCGTATGCGGCGGGGTCGACGAAGAACGAGCCGATCACCACGAACACGGTCAGCGGCACGAGCTTCGCCACGGTGAACGCGTCACTCACGCGCGCGGCATTGCGCACGCCGATGACGTTGACGATGGTGAGCGACACAACGACGAGGCAAATCGCCGTCGCACGGCCCAGCCCGGTCCCGGCGGACGGAACGAAGAAGCTCACATACACAATGAGCAGGTTACAGTTGGCGGCGAACCCAGTCAGACGAGCGATCCAGGTCATCCAGCCCACCTGGAACCCGACGATCGGGCCAAACGCTTCACGCGCGTACAGATACGGCCCTCCCGTGTCGCTGAAGCGGCTGCTCACCTCCGCCAGGCAGAGCACGATCAGCGTCATGGCGGCGGCGCACACCACGAACGCGAGCAGGCTATAGACGCCGACGCGGCGGAAGACCTCCGCTGGCAGCCCGAAGATGCCAGCGCCGATAATGGCATTCACCGCCAGGGCGATCAGGTCCCACCGGCGGATGGCGCGAATGAGTCCTTCGCGCGTCGGCTGTTCCCCGGCCGTTGTCTGCATAGGATAGGGTGGCGCATCCTAGCACGGCACAACAGGGGGCGGGAGGAGGCACTGCATGTCCCCGGCAGATGAAAGACAGAAACGGGAACCGAGACGCGGGCGCGGTGATCTGCTGGAACGATCCGCTGCGGCGGCCACGCGCTGGGCCGGCAGCGGCCCTGGCTTTGGCATCGCGCTCGCGACAATCCTCGTGTGGGCGATCACGGGGCCGCTGTTCGGCTGGTCGGATACGTGGCAGCTCGTGATCAACACCGGCACGACGATCGTGACGTTCCTGATGGTGTTCCTGATCCAGCGGACGCAGAACAAGGACGGCATGGCCATCCAGCTGAAGCTCAACGAGGTGGTCGCTGCGATCGAGGGCGCGAGCAACAGGCTCATCGACGTCGAGGATCTGACGGAACACGAGCTGAAGATCCTGCACGAGCACTTTCGGCGTCTCGCCGAGATGGCACGTCTGGACGGCGACATATTCTCCTCGCACTCAATCGATGAGGCCAGGATGCGCCACGAATCGAAACGCGAGCGGCGCCAGGGTGGAGGCACGAAAACCGCACAAGGAAAGGGCGCGAAGAAATGAACGCTCCCCGTCGGG
>DATDHP010000262.1:0-4069 GCA_036521515.1 Vicinamibacterales bacterium | reverse complement strand
GATCTCGATGGCGAGAATGTGCCTTGCACGGCTGTCCCCGCCGCTCTCGGCGCAATGGGCGAACTGTCCTCTGTCGCTTTAACACGCAGCGACATCCAGCCGCTTCGGTGCGGAAGGGTTCGTCTCTTGAAACATATGCGGTAAGCTTCACCTCGCCGATCACATTGCGCACGAGTCGGTCCGTGCTGCGTTGTCGCGGAGCCTCCCTGTCCGGCCCCAGCTGGGCCGCGGTCCATCGCCGGCGTGAAGTGCGTGAAGTGAAGGAGGAGCACATGGACCATCTGAGGCGAGGCCTCGCGGGAACCCACGGTTGGAAGGGATGCTGGACGGCCCTCGCCACTGCGGCCGTTCTCGGCCTGGCGGTGGCGGGCGCGCAGACCGTGCTGTTCACGGACGACTTCGAAGACGGCAACGCGAACGGGTGGACGGTGTTCGGCGGGAGCTGGTCCGTGGTCCTCGACGGCACCCGCGTCTACCGGCAGTCGAGCGGCAGCAGCAAGTATCGATCGGGCGCCGGCTCGAGCGCCTGGACGGACTACTCGGTGGAGGCACGCGTCAAGCCTACCTCGTGGAACGGCACGGACCGCTTCGCGGGGCTCGCCGCCCGCCTCAAGGACCGCTACAACGGCTACGTACTGGCGCTCCGCAGCAGCGGGCGCGTCGAGCTGCTGCGTCTCGCCTCCGGCTCCACCACCGCCCTCGCCACCCGTGCGTTCCCGGTCACGCTCGGCACCTGGTATGCCCTCCGTATCGACGCGGTGGGGACCACCCTGCGCGCGTACGTGAACGGCGCCCTGCAGTTCACGGCGACGGACAGTACCTTCACGAACGGCCTGGTGGGAGGGGCCACCGACTACGCCACCGCCTCGTTCGACGACTTCCGGGTCAGCCAGGGCGGGTTGCCGCCCGGCAACCAGGCGCCGCAGGTACAGGCGGGCGGCGACCAGGTCATCGTCCTGTCGGCGTCGGCGTCGCTCTTCGGCGGCGTGACCGACGATGGGCTGCCCATGCCGCCGGGAGTCGTAATCTGCACCTGGTCGCAGACCAGCGGACCGGGCATGGTCACGTTCGCGCCCGACGCGAACAGGCTCGAGATCAGCGCTCGTTTCAGCGCGGTCGGCGTCTACGTCTTGACCCTTACCTGCTCGGACTCCCTGCTGTCGGCCTCGGACTCGCTTACCGTCGACGTGCGCGACGACGGGAATCCGCCGCCGTCCACTCCAGGCCCGGTCGGCTTCGCCGCGCTGAACGCGCTGGGTCAGAACGGCACAACGGGAGGCGAGGGCGGAGCGACAGTGACCGTGTCGACCGCGGCCGAGTTCCTGGATTTCATCTCGCGGCCGGGTCCCTACGTCATCCGTGTCAACGGCCTGATCGCGCTGCCCGCGGGCATGCACAACGTGACCTCGCACAAGAGCCTCATCGGCGTGGGAGCGTACTCGGGCATCACCGGCGCTGGCCTCAACATCGGCGACCCGGTCAGCGACGCCACGACACCGCCGCCCGGCGGCGGCGTCCACAACGTGATCATCCGGAACATGATCATCCGGGGCTCGCCCGACGACGGGATCAACGTCCAGATGTTCGCCCACCATGTGTGGATCGATCACAACGAGCTGTCGGACTGCTACGACGGCCTGATCGACATCAAGCGCGGGTCCGACTACGTCACCGTCTCCTGGAACCACACCCATCACCACACCAAGAACATGCTGCTGGGCCACTCGGACACGAACGGCGCGCAGGATATCGGCCGCCTGAAGGTGACCTACCACCACAACTGGTTCGACGACACGCCCCAGCGGAACCCGCGCGTGCGCTTCGGCGAGCCCGTCCACGTCTTCAACAATTACTACTTCAGCAACTCCGACGTGGGTGTCGCCTGCCAGGCCAACGCCGGCTGCACCGTGGAGGGCAACTATTTTGAGGACGTGGAGGAGCCGATGACCATCCGTTACGCGGGCCCTACGGGCCGCATGGTGGAGAGGAACAACGTCTTCGTGGGCACGAGCGGCAAGCCGGTCGTCGGGGGTTCCGTGGTCGACCCGGCTTCGTACTACAGCTACACGCTGGACAACCCGGCGGACGTGAAGGCGATCGTGGTGCAGGGCGCCGGCGTCGGCAAGCTGCCGTTCTGAGGCGACCTCCTGGGCCGCCGCCGGGCGTCGGCCCAGACTTGGACGATGCGGGGGTAGGCCGGCCACGGTCGTCGAGTCCGCGGCGACGTCGTACTTTCATTGGCGCTGCGGACGCCGCGCGTAGAGACTGACACTCTTTCATGATCCTTCTATCTAAGGTCATCGAGCCCGCGGAGCAAACTCACAGAAAGACAACGTGTGCTGGACCAGCTGTTCGGCACCTGAACTCGTGCCTGTGGACTCCACCCAACGCCGGGTATCACTGGTGATCTCTTCTTAAGGTTGCTGCGGATTTGATAACGAAAAGTCGGCATATGGCTTCCGAATGCGGGACTCGAGAATTAGAAGTCCCTAACGTTTATCGGACCTGACGACCGGCTCTGAGCGGCGCGCCGGCTCCAGCCCGTGTTACGCAGCGCTATTCAGTACGACGTCCCTGAGCAGCCTGGATCCGGCGCCTTGCATCGATGACCCGTTCGCAGCGCTGATCGTCAGCTCAGGGTGAACTTCAGGGTCACCGTCATGACGACGGGTGTGGGCACCCCGTTGAGCAGCGTCGGCGTGAACTCCCACTGCCGCACCGCCTCTATGGCCACCCGGTCGAGCAGCGGAATCGAGCGGAGCACCCGCGTGTCGGCCACGGTCCCGTGCTCGTCGATCAGCACCTCGAGAATCACCACGCCCTCAACGCCCGCGTCCTGCGCAGCTGCGGGATACGCAGGGTCCACGTGTCTGGTCTTCACCGGCGGCAGGACGACTCCGCCCACGCGGAGGACTCCTTCCGTCCACGAGGTGGCCACTGCGCCTGCCCGGTCGGTCAGCGGCCGGGCGGCCGGGGGCGCAGGCGGCGGAGGCGGCGGAAGGCCCGCGCGCTGCAGCGCGAGCGCGATCGGGCTCTGCTGCACCGCGGGATCCCCGTGCGCAGCCAGCTTTGTGCCGGCATCCGGAGCGAACGAGAACGCCACCTGCACCCGAATGGGCGGCTGCGCAGGCGGCTCGTAGAGCCAGCGTCTGGCCGCATCGATGGCGGCGGCACGGAACGCTGCGGCGTGCGCCGATGTCGAGCGCACCAGCGTGGCCGTGTTCCCGCTGCCGACCGTAACGCGGCCCGCGTCGACGCGCCCCACGGCTCCGGATTCGTCGATCACCAGCCACAACTCCACAACCGCGCGAAAACCCGTCCCGATCAGTTCGGGCGGATAGACCGGCACGCCCCCCAGCAGCCGACGCGGAATTGGATTCTCGGGCGTAATTGGATTCACCTGACGCGCCGACGTCGCATCATCGGCCTGCGCCGCCAGTGACGGCGTCGTCGCCGTCTCCGTCAGTGGAAACGCGCGGACGGCGTACCACGTGCCGGCCGCCAGCACGAGCGCCATCACGGCGCATGAGAGGACGATGCGTCTGGACGACATGCGGGCCTCCTTCGACAGCAGGACAATGCGCCGGAAGAGATGTCGCCGCCGGGCGAACGCTGCGGCAGGCGCCAGCGGAACGTCATCGGCGAACGCCAGCAGCGCCTCGACGTAGCGCCGCCGTGAGCCGGTGGCGAGGACCGCCATCTCGTCCACGACTTCTTCACGTGCGAGCTGCACACGTGAGATGAGGAACCAGACGGCGGGGTGGAACCAGAACAGCGCGCGAACCGCCTCTTCGACGAGGAGCCAGATCCAGTCGCGCCGCTGCACGTGCAGCAGCTCGTGACAGAGCACCGCCATGCGGATGTGCGCGGGCGCGCCACGGAGCGTCTCGGGGAGCAGCACCACCGCATGGACGACGCCGAAGGTCACCGGCTGGCGGAGACGACCGAAATAGCGGACATCGGCCACCGTGCCGAGCGAAGCCTGCACCTCGTCGAACTCTGCGGACGGCGAGGTGGGGACGCTGCTCCGCCGCATGCGCTGAAGCCGCGCGAGGCTACACGCCAGCCA
>DATDHP010000261.1:0-3531 GCA_036521515.1 Vicinamibacterales bacterium | reverse complement strand
CAGGTGGCGAATCAGGCTGTTGTCGGCCGTCAGGATGGCGTCAGCCAGCGTGCGCTTTCGCTGTTGGAGCTCGAGCACCCGTTCTTCCACCGTGTCCCGCGCGATCAGACGGTACGCGAACACGTGGCGCGCCTGCCCGATACGATGCGCCCGATCGATCGCCTGAGCCTCGACGGCTGGATTCCACCACGGATCGAGCAGGAACACGTACTCGGCCGCGGTGAGATTCAATCCCAGTCCGCCGGCCTTGAGGCTGATGAGGAACAGGCGGCAGTCCGGGTCGCGCTGAAACCGTTCGACCTTTGCCCGACGATCCCGCGTGCGACCGTCAAGGTATTCGTACGCCGCACCAGCCTCGTCCAGGCGCGATCGAAGAATGGCCAGCAGGCTCGTGAACTGGGAGAACACCAGCGTCTTGTGCCCTTCGTCCATCGCTTCGATGACGCGCGGGACGACCACATCGAGCTTGGCCGACGGCTCACGGGCGCGCGTGCGGTCGATCAGGCCGGGATGACACGCGGCCTGCCGCAGGCGCAGGAGCGCTTCGAGAATCTGCAACTTCGCGCGGCCGAAGCCGTTCCCCGCTGAATCGCCGAGCAGCGTCGCGCGGTAATGGGTGCGTAGTTCGTTGTAAAGCTTCCGCTGCGGCCGTTCGAGCTCGCAGTACAACGTCTGCTCGCTCTTCGGCGGGAGGTCCGACGCGACCTGCTCCTTCGTCCGCCGGAGGACGAACGGCCGCAGACCCCGCGCGAGGGTGATCACTGTCTCGTCGTCCAGCGACTGGCCGCCGCCCGATCGGTTGAACGGCGCGGCCGAGCTCAGGAGCCCGGGATTGAGGAACTCGAACAGGCTCCACAGTTCTCCCGGGTGGTTCTCGATCGGCGTGCCACTCAGCGCGAGTCGGTGATCGGCGCCGAGTGCGCGCGCCGTCTTCGCTGAGACGCTCGAGGCGTTCTTGATCGCCTGCGCTTCGTCCAGTACGACGTAGTCGAACAGGACGCTCGACAGCGTGGTCACATCGCGACGCAGCGTGCCGTAGGTCGTGAGCACGAGATCGTGACGCGTCAGCGCGTCGCGCATCGCGGCCCGTCCGCCGCCGACGTATTCCAGCACGCGCAGATCCGGCGCGAACCTCGCCGCCTCCTGTCCCCAGTTGAACACCAGCGACCGCGGCGCGACGACGAGGAATGGCGCGCGGTCCCCGTCGCCCTGCTGCGCGCGGCGTGCGCAGATCAACGCGAGCACCATGACCGTCTTTCCGAGGCCCATGTCGTCAGCCAGGCATCCGCCGAACCCGAAGCGCCGCAGGAACAGTAGCCAGCCGAGTCCTTCGCGCTGGTAGCCGCGCAGCGTGCCGGTGAAGGTAGCCGGCGGATCGGCCGGCTGGATGCCATCGAATGCCTTCAGTTGTTCACGGGCGCGGGCGAAGGTCTCGTCCCAGGAGATGTCGGGCTGCGCGGCGACAAGTGCGTCGAGCAGCGCCGCCTGGGATGTCCTGAACCGCAGGTGATCGCCGTTGGTCGATCCCAATCGCGCGGCCAGCATGTGACGGCGGAGCCATTCCTCCGGCAGCAGACCAACCGTGCCGTCGTCCAACGTCACGAAGGCTTCGCCACGCTCGAGCGCGGCCAACAAGGTCGGCAGCGAGGCCGTATGTCCGTCGTACTCGACCCCACCGTGCAACTCGAACCAGTCGATGCCCGAGCGGACGCTCAGCGTCGTGGCGCCTGGGCGCCGATACGCGCGGCCGCCTGCCTCGACGTGCCATCCTTCGTCCAGGAGCTGGCGCACGAGGCGGGGCACGTGCCGCGACGCGAGCTGCGGAATGCGACCGCCCGCCTCCTGACTCCATTCCAGACGACAGCCGCGCTGCTGCAGGGTCTCAAGGGCGTGTTGCTCGACGTCAATCGCCCGGCGAATCGCCCGCGCCGAGCTCGCGTTCCTGACGAGCGGGTGCGTGGCGTCGACGGGCACGATGATCCCCTCGTAGTCGAACGCGAGATCCACCCGGACTCGATCGCGGCGTTCGACGAGCGGCCGCAGCCGCACATGCGGCCCCGGCTGGCCGTCGACGATCTCGATGCGCAGATCGTCCGGCACGTCGGCGCGCGCAGGCGGCGCCGTGAGCATCGCTTCGATCAGCGCCTCGCGACCATGGCGGGGAACAGCGACAGGGCCCTTGCGGCGCAGCGACGCGAGCCATGTGAATCCGCCGCCGACGGCGAGACGAGCCGCGTGGCTGGGTGTAATGAGGACGCCATCCGCAAGGACGATGATGGGGTACGTCACATCCATGCGCTCGTCGCCGCGCACGAGCCATCCGCCGACGATGTAGTCGTCGGCGCTGCCGCTGGCGGTGATGGCGAGCGCGAACGTCCACGCCCGGCCGTCGTCCCACCGAAGGGGTGCGGACAACGTCGTCTGCGATGCCGGCGCGGCGGGTGCGCTCCTGCGAAGCACGCACCGACCAGTCGCGCAGGCGAGCGGGAGGAGGTCGATCACGAGACCGCCGTGGATCTCCAGGCGCGTAAGCTCCTGCCCGTAGTCGCTGTAGCCGTACGAGAGATACGTCTGCGCGCCAAGCAGGCGCTCCAGGATGTGGCGCTCCGTCGGATCGGGGTGCGCCAGGACGTCCGACCGACGAATTCGCGCTGGCCGCGGCTTGCCCCATTCGCCGTTCAGCCGCCGATCGCGTGTCATCAACTCGAGCACGAGCGCGCCGCTGTGGAGCGTCGCCGCGACGTCGATCACGTACAACAACTGCCCCGGTGCAAACTGCGACTGCGGGGTGGATGTGGCGGGGTTCGCGATCGAAGTCAGCAAACGCTGCCATGGCTGTGGCGGAGCGGGTCGTGCAGGCGTCTCGCGCGGTGGTGCCTGCTGTGAGAGCGGCGCGCGCACGTGCGGAGGCACGTGAACGGGCGTGCCGCCTCGGCCGATCCGGCGGCGCTCCGCCCAATACTGCCGCATCCGTTCCGACACACGGCGGCGCTCCGCCGCCGACAGCCGACGCATCGGCTCTCTAATCTCAGGCAGCCACTCGTCGTCGCCGCCGAATCCGGGACGATCCGGGTCCCCGTCGTCGTACGCGTCGTCGGGATCGAGCGGCTCGAGCCCGATTTCGGCTGGCACGCAGCCAGGCGGCATGAGCGGGATGCCTTTCGCTTCGGCCGCGAGGATTGTCGCCCAAATATGCTTGCAGATCTCCAGGTGGTCGACGAAGTACGGACAGGTGCACGAGCCCGAGAGCAACTCGTCGCCCGGCTGCAACAGGACCGTATAGGCCTCTGAACCAATGACAGTTGCTTCGATGGTGCCGCCGTGTGAGGTGAGTTGTTGAACCGCGCCGGACCGGAAGTACGCCTCGCCGCGGGTGCGGGATCGAGAGGAGACGTAGGATGCGAAGACCTGCGAAAGCCGCATGAGCGGTGGCGCGCCACCATGCGTGGCCCGATTCGGGCTCACGGTTGCCTGTGTCCCTCGGGCATTGACAGGGCGCGCGGGCCGCGCGTATCCGATCCCTGCGCGTGC
>DATDHP010000260.1:0-6846 GCA_036521515.1 Vicinamibacterales bacterium | reverse complement strand
AATCGATCAGCGCCAGGTACTCCTGCGCCGCGTCGCTCCGCCGCGCGACCGCCAGCATCCGCGTGAACACTCGATCGAGACCGGCGTCGTCACCGGCGTCGACGAGGGCGCGCGAGACTTCGCGCGTGTAGCGCACCCGGCCATGGTCCATTCCGAGGGTTGCGGCGCGGACGTAGGAATCGGCGGCAGCGCGGCGCGACGCCGGATCGGTTGCCAGCTCCGCATGCACGCTCTGGACCCTGGCCAGGCCGAGCACTGCATGGCGGCTCTGCGGGTTGCCGCGGGCCACGGCGCGCCACCGCGTGAGCGCCTGACCGAGACCGACGGGATCGGCATACAGTTGCTCGATCGCGCCATGCGAGCCCAGCGTCAAGTACTCCTTCAGGACAGCGGCGGGCTCCCCGGGGTCGGGTTCCTGGCGCGCGCGCCCGAGGTACGAGGTTGTCAGCAGGGTTCGCACGTCGGGCGCGTACCGCGACAGATCGACGGACACCGGCGGGAACGCCGGCGCGGGCGCCTGTGTGACAGCGCGCGACTCGAACGTCAGCACGAACAGCGCGGCAACGACGACGAGCCGGCGAAAGAGGGATATGGCGTCTCTCATGGCATCCTCCTGGATCGCGTGCTACGAAACCGTGATGGCGCGGAGGAGATCCCGCTCCTGGGTGGAATCGAGACGACCGAGCCAGCTCGATCGCACAACGCCGTCGCGACCGATCACGACCACCGTCGGCGTCCCTGTGGTCGGGATCGCCTCAGGTCGATCGAGGTGCACCACGTGATCGACCGCTACGTCGTGCTCTCGGAGGTACTGCTCCAGCGCGTCGCGAGGCTCCAGCGAGGCGGCGACGAGCTGAACCTTGCCGGCCCGCCGTCGTTCCGTCAACTGGCGGTAGAACGGGATGCTGTCCCGGCAAAATGGGCATTCCGTGTTGAGGACGAGCGCGACCGTCAGATCGGCGTCGGTGTACGAGACACCGTTGATCGGGTCGAGCTTGGTACCGGTGGCGACGATCTCGGCCCGCGCACCGGGCGCGACCGTGGCCGCGCCCGCCGTCGCGTCGTTGCGGCGCGTCACCGCCAGCGCGACGAGCACGACGCACGTGACGATGAAGATGACGTTGGCAGTCCTGTTGAAGGCATCGTTTGACATGCGGCTCTCTCCGGCACCCATGGTGCCGGCGAGGCGGTCGCGCCACAAGGCCGATCGGTACCGATTCCTGCCGTTTGGTACCGCGAACTGTCGTCACCGATGTAGACGGCGGATGCTCGCCCGGTACTCGGAAGGCCGGACTTGAAACCGGCGCCTGAAGTGGCGATCGAGCTCGCTTGTCCTCCCGTAACCGACGCGCCACGCGATCTCCTTGATTGGCGTCGGCGTCGTGAGCAGCAGGCGCGCGGTCTCTTCAACGCGCCGCGCATGGAGGCGGACGCCGAAGGTACGACCGGTCGCCGCCTTGATCAACGCCGTCAGACGGCTGGGCGACAGGCCAAGGCTGCGGGCGACCGAGGTGAGCGTCAGGCGGCTTTCCGCATAGCGACGGTCGATTTCTTCGAGGGCGCGCGCGACGCGCGGATCGGCGGCGACAGGCAGCGGGGCGGCCGGCACCATGACGTGGGCCAGGATGACGTCGAACGGCTCGCGGTCAGCGAGGGCACCGTCCTCGCGGCCGCGCCGCGCCACGGTGACGTCGAACCCGGCGCGACGGAGCAACGCGCAGAAGTCCTGAGTGCTGTGCGGGTCGTCTTCGATGACGAGGACACGTTCGATCATGATGCTGCCTGCTCGCCCCGGCCGAAGGCGCGTCGTCTTCCCTCCTCGGCTGGCGAGGAGATACCGCATCGCGTCCCATCGTTGAGACGGATTCGAGAACCATTCCGGAACAGACACACCCAATCACCCCGTAAAAAGCCAGCCGGGTTCATCAAGCCACCGCTCGACGGAATTCCGGCAACTCCTGGACGCCATTGATGCCGCCGTGCCTCAGCAACACCGTTTTCCGCCAAATCAACGACGGCCGCGGATCGCCACCACGAAGGTCCGCGCTGACAATGGGTGCTGAGCTCAGCCTGCCGTTGGCAGCCAGTTTCGCAAACGCACACACGACTGCAGCCGTCAGGGAATCAGGCCGGCCGGACATGACCCCGACGAGTTCTATCGCGTTGAGTGCTATGATCCGCATCCTCTCGCAGCGCCAGCCGTGGCGACCGCAACGCACACGCGCGGCCGCAGGCGCGGCCTGCATCGAGGCGTCATTCTCCGTGCAACGCCGACGCAGGCTCGCCGCGCCCACTCGGAACCCGGCGTGATTCACGATCGGAGGGACTATGCGCAACGTCGTGCTCGTCACGCGGGTGACTGTCGGTGCCGCGCTCGTGGCGGGAATGACAGGTTTCTGGTCGGCAGCTTTGGTATCCGGTCAGGAGAATCGCCCCGCGACCGGAGGGGCGAGCCTGCAGCTCGTCGACGATCTCGTGGCCGGCAACCGCATCCTGGCCAACGAGGGGATTCTGGACGGGCTCGGGCACATCAGCGTCCGCCACGATCAGCGTCCGGACCGCTTCCTCATCTCACGCGATCTGGCGCCAGCGCTTGTCACGGCCGCCGACTTCGTCGAGTACGACCTGGAGGGGAACCCGGCCAGCCCGAACGCGCCGCGCGGCTACCAGGAGCGGTTCATCCATGCCGCCATCTACAAGGCGCGTTCCGACGTGCGATCGGTGGTGCATGCGCACACACCCTCGGTGGTCACCTTCGCGGTCTCGACGGTTCCGCTGCGTCCGATCTATCACGTGGCGTCCTTCCTCCTGCCGGGTGTGCCCGTGTACGAGATTCGAAAGGTCGCCGGGCACCAGGGCATGCTCGTGAACGACCTGCGCACGGGCACCGCGCTTGCCGAGACGCTCGGCGACAAGGCCGTCGCGCTGATGCGCGGACACGGCTATGTTGTTGTCGGGGCCGTCATTCCTGAGGCGGTGCATCGCAGTATCGTCCTCGATGTGAACGCGCGCATGCAGACGCAGGCGATGGCGCTCGGCGGGACGATCACCTATCTGACCGGTGCTGATATTCCGGACGGCGGCAAGACGACGCCGACGGGGGAGTACACGCGCGGCTGGGCATTCTGGAAAGAACGCGCAATGCGCCGATAGGACGAAGCCGCACCACTCGAGGCCCGGTTGTGACCGTTCCCGTCATCGATATCCACCCGCACGTCATTTCAATTGATTTGCAGAGGTATCCGCGCGCCCCTCTCGGCGGACACCAGTCGGCCTGGTCAGAGAAGCGGCCCGTGAGCGTCGAGCAGCTGATCGTGGAGCAGGATCGCGCCGGCATCCGAAAGGCCGCTCTGGTGCAGGCGTCCACGTGCTATGGGCACGACAACTCCTATGTCGCCGACGCCGTTCAGGCCTATCCCGATCGGTTTACCGGTGTCTTCTCGTGCGACATCCTCGCGCCCGATGCGGGCGACACGATGGCGTACTGGATGGACCGCGGCCTGACCGGTCTGCGGCTCTTCACGACCGGCAGCACCATGCCGGGGCAGGCGGGCTGGCTGGACGATCCCCGCTCGTTCCCCACCTGGCGCAAGGCGGAGGAGGCCGGCCTGCCGGTGTGCCTGCAGATGACGGCGGAAGGGATCCCGCAGGTGGAGCACGTGCTGCAGCGCTTTCCCGGCGTGCGCGTGGTGCTCGATCACCTGGCGCGGCCGGTCCAGGAGGACGGACCGCCCTACGCGGCGGCCGCCAGCCTGTGGCGGCTCGCGAAATGTCCCGGCGTCTACGTGAAGGTCACGGAGCGCAACTTCGTCGGCGCCAGTGCCGGAAAAGCTACGCCGGAAACGTTCTTCGGCCGGCTCGCGTCCGAGTTCGGCGCGTCACGCATTGCATGGGGCTCGAACTTTCCGGCCTCGGAGCGTTCCTTGTCTGAGCTGCTCGCCCTGGCGGAGGACACGCTTCGCTTCCTCCCGGAGACCGACCGCCAATGGATCTTTTCGCGGACGGCCGAGACACTGTACCCTGCGCTGGCGACCCACCAATGACGTTGCCCGTGAGTTCGCCCGTCACGCTGCGTGCTCTGCTCGGCACCCACGCCGGAACCGCGGCCTTGAAGACCGGGCGCGTGTACTCTCCGCTGGTCGAGTTCGACTACGACGAGGTCAGGGTGATCAACACCCGGTTCAAGGCGATGATGCGCGACCTCGAGTACGACTTCGGCGAGCTCGCCATCGCCACCTTTCTGCAGGGCCATGAGTTCGGCACGCCGTACGTGCTGCTGCCGGCTACGATCGTCGGCCGGAATCAGCACCAGACGATCTTCTACAATGCGGACCGCGCTCCGCTCACACCGGGCGGGCTGAGCGGCAAGCGCGTCGGCGTCCGCGCCTACACGCAGACGACGGGCGCGTGGGTGCGCGGTGTTCTCGCCGAGGACCACGGTGTCGATCTCCGGAGCGTGACGTGGGTGACGTTCGAGGATCCCCACCTGGCCGAGTACCTGGAGCCCGCCAGCGTCGTGCGCGCCCCCGCGGGGAAGGAGCTCAAACAGATGCTGCTGGAGGGCGAGATCGACGCCGCGATTCTGGGCGATGTCGCCGAGCAGGGACCCCTCAAGCACTTGATTCCGGATCACGGCGCCGCCGGGCAGCGCTGGGCGCGGACGCATGGCGGCGTGCCAGTCAACCACATGGCGGTCGTTCGTCAGGCGATTGCGGAATCCCGTCCGGAGGTCGTGCGCGAGGTATACCGCCTGCTCAAGGAAAGCCGAGCCGCAGCCACGCTGCCGACGGGCGCGGACGATCCACTGCGTTTCGGCGTCCGCGCCACTCGCCAGTCGCTCGAGCAGATGATCGCCTACGCCTTTCAACAAGGTCTCATCTCGTCGCGTCCCACCGCGGATGAGCTCTTCGCCGACGCCGTGCGCATCCTCGGCGCCGCGGCGGAGTAACACATGACGATGGCCACGCGTGCGCCGCAGGTGAACGGCCGCCGCGGACGTCCCCTGTACAAGGACCTGTCGCTGCAGATCCTCGTGGCGATGCTGCTGGGCGCCCTGGTCGGCTACCTGTGGCCGCAGAGCGCCGATTCGCTGCGACCGCTGGGCGACCTGTTCATCCGGCTCGTGCGCATGATCGTGGCGCCGATCATCTTCTGCACCGTCGTGCACGGGATCGCGAGCGTCGGCGAGGCCAGGCGCGTCGGCCGCGTGGCCGTGAAGGCGCTCATCTACTTCGAGATCGTGACGACAATCGCGCTCGTCCTGGGCCTTGCGCTGGTCAATCTCTGGGCGCCGGGCGTCGGCATGAACGTCGACCCGGCCACGCTGGCCGACGATGCCTTGGAGGTCCAGCAGTCGGCACGGCCGGTGGGCTACGGCGAGTTCCTCCTCAGTCTGGTCCCGACGAGCGCCGTCGGCGCCTTCGCGGAGGGGGACGTGCTGCCCGTGCTGTTCTTCTCGGTGATGTTCGGCTTTGCGCTGCTGGCCCTTGGCCCGAAGGGCCAACCGGTGCTCGACGGCATCCACGCGGTGTCCCAGGTCCTGTTCAAGATGATCGCGTTTGCGATGTATGTCGCGCCGATCGGCGCGTTCGGCGCCATCGCGTTCACCGTCGGCCGGTTCGGGCCCGAGTCGCTGCTCGCGCTCGGCAACCTGGTCGTGATGTTCTACGCGTGCTGCGCGCTCTTCGTGCTGTTCGTGCTGTGGCCCATCGCCTGGGGATTCGGGATCGACATGCTCCGGCTGGTCCGCTACATCGCGGCGGAGCTCATGATCGTCGTCGGCACGAGCTCGAGCGAGTCGGTGTTCCCCCGGTTGCACGCCAAGCTACGGCAGCTGGGCGTCGATCCCCCCGTCGTCGCGCTGGTCCTGCCGACCGGGTACGCCTTCAACCACGACGGCACGTGCTTGTACTTCGCGGCGGTCTCCGTGTTCCTCGCGCAGGCGGTAGGTATCGATCTATCGATCGGCCAGCAGCTGGGGCTGCTCGCGATCCTGCTGGTGACGTCGAAAGGCGGCGCCGGCGTCGCCGGTTCCGCCATCGTCGTCCTCGCATCGACGCTGGCAGCGACGGGGACCATCCCGGTGGCGAGCGTCGCCCTGATCCTGGGTGTGCATCGCCTCCTGTCCTCCGCGTTCGTGCCGGTGAACGTGCTCGGCAACGCGATTGCGACGCTGGTGATCGCCCGGATGGAACATGCGCTCGACGTGCCGACGTTCGACGCCGAGCTGCGCCGTTCGGTTGGCGCCGAGGTGCCGGTTGAGGCGGCGGACAGCGGGCCGGGAGGCCGGGAGGAGCGGCCGGCGACGGCATTGGTTCGATGACACGGCCATTCATCAAGGAGACGGGACGATGATCAGGGCAGCAGCGTATGTCGCGTTGGCCGCGGGCATCAGTTGGTTCGGGGACACAGCGGCTGCGCGGCAGCAGGCGCCGCGGGTCGACTTTGCCAGCAGGCCGAGTTCGGCGATTCGGTACCTGAAGGTGTCGAACCCCGGAGAAGACGACAAGCTCGGGGCTGGCGATCCGCTGATCGGGGTGACGCTGGCGATGAGCGCCGACGGGAACACGCTGGCCGTGAGCGCGATCTCCGAAGATAGTGGCACGACCGGCGTCGACGGCAGACAGCAGGACGAGTCGGCATGGGACTCGGGCGCTGCCTACCTGTTCGTGCGGACCGGAAACACCTGGACTCAGCAGGCGTATATCAAGGCGTCCAACACGCAGTCCTCTGACAGGTTCGGGTTCTCGCTCGCGCTGAGCGGCGACGGCAACACCCTGGCCGTTGGCGCCCCCCACGAGGACGGCGGCGCGCGTGGGATCAACGGCGACCAGGCCGACAACTCCG
>DATDHP010000259.1:0-2188 GCA_036521515.1 Vicinamibacterales bacterium | reverse complement strand
CTTCCAGCAATCCCAGCCGAGCGCCTTGATGAGGAACTTCATCCGGTTGCGCTGACGGTGCTCGTAGTCGCCGAGGCGGTGATAGACGCGCACGATTGCTTCCGCGACCTCGAGCATCTGCTCGGCTGGGAGGAACTCGTAGAGCAGATGTCCGGACACCGGCATGATCGAGGTCCCGCCGCCGATCGTCAGGCGGAAGCCGCGCTGTCCATCAACGATGCGCGCGTGCCACCCAAGGTCGTGGATGGCCGCGTACGCGTGATCTTCGGGGCAACCCTCGAACGCGATCTTGAACTTGCGCGGCAGCCTGTCGGCAAGCGGGTGACGCAGGAAATAGCGCGTCATCGTCTCGGCGTACGGCGTGACGTCGAAGATCTCGGAGTGCTCGACGCCCGCGTAGGGACAGGAGGTAATGTTACGGATCGAGTTGCCGCACGCCTCGCGTGTGGTGAGCCCGGTTGTGGCGAGGTCCCGCATCATCGGTTCGGCGTGCTTCAGCAGGACGAAGTGGAACTGGACGTTCTGCCGTGTCGTGACGTGGCCGAACCCGCGCGAGTACTTCGCGCTGGCGTCGGCGAGGGCGCGCATCTGAGGTCCGGTCACGATCCCCTGCGGGATCTTGATCCGCATCATCTGGACGTTGTCCTGACGCTGGCCGTAGGTGCCGCGCACCAGGCGGAACTTCCGCCACGCCTCGGCAGACAGCTCGCCGCGCTCGTACTGGTCGAGCTTCTCGACGAACTCGTCGATATCGCGCTCGTCCGCGAACGACAGGCGCGCACGCCCGAGCGTTGTGTCATCGATTGCGGACATACTTCACCTCACTTCCGGCACCGGACGGACGCGCAGCGACGGCACTCAGCGCATGTCGAACGTCAACCACCTCGCCGATGACGAGCACCCCGGCCAGGCCCTGCGGCGGCGCGGCGGCTCCCATGTCTGACAACGGCCCGGTCCACGTCCATGAGTCCGGCGTCGACGCAGCGCAGACGATTGCGGCGGGCGTCCCGGGCGCCCAGCCGTGGGCGATCATCGTCGCGGCGAGCGCCGCCCGCGCGCCCACCCCCATCATGAACACGATGGAGAGGCTGTTGGGCTGCACGGCGCCAAGCGTCTCATCCACAGCCTCGGATGTGTGTCCGGCAAGCACGAGAAACGCAGACGCGACACCCCGGTGAGTCACCGGGATGCCGGCCAGTTCGGCCGCGGCCACCGCAGTCGTCACACCCGGCACGACCTCGAAGGGAATGCCTGCATGCGCCAGCGCCAGCGCCTCCTCGGCGCCACGCCCGAACACGAACGGGTCTCCGCCCTTCAGCCGGACCACGCGCTTGCCCTGCTTCGCCGCGCGGATCATCAGCCTGTGAATCGTCTCCTGCGGCACGCTGTCGCGCCGTGCGCGCTTGCCGACGCAGAAGCACTGCGCTTTGGTGGCCCGGCGCAGCGCGTGCACGTCCACCAGCGCGTCGTACAGAACCAGGTCTGCGTCTTCGACCCGCCGCAGCGCGCGAACGGTCCAGAGCTCAGGGTCGCCGGGGCCCGCGCCGACGAGGGCTACACGTCCAATGGTCATTTGCGCCTGCCGCCTGTGATCCTTAACGTTTGCGGGGCCCTGATGGAACGCGTCTGCCTTCATAAAGCCGGTTCAATATGTCGAGCAACTGCGGCCGACGCTGTTCGATGGCTACACCCTGCTCCCGCCAGGCACGGCGCACGCCATCAGCGGCGGCCATCCACTCGTCGAGATCGCCCGGCAACCAGGCATCGAGCGCCTCGCGGAGCAGACCCGCCAGCGCAGGAGCGCGCCCCTCGGTAGAGACGGCAATCGTCACGCCGGCGCGCCGGACCACGCCTCCGAGGTACGCGGTCGCGTGTGCCGGATCGTCCACGGCATTCACGAACACGCGCCCCTGCTCGGCCGCCGCGCCTACCTGCCGGTTGACCTCCGGAGGCGCCGCCGCGACGGCATACCAGGCGCCATCGAGATCCGCAGTCTCGAACGCGCGGCGCACGAGCGTCACGCCAGGCCGCTCCAGCTCGGGCCGAATCTCAGGCGCCACGACCGTCACCTGCGCGCCCGCCGCCAGCAATCCGTCCAGCTTCCCGGCCGCAACCTTTCCGCCGCCGACCAGCACGACCCGGCGACCCTGCAGCTTGAGGAAAACTGGATACATGGCCGGATCAAGGC
>DATDHP010000258.1:0-18600 GCA_036521515.1 Vicinamibacterales bacterium | reverse complement strand
TCTTCGCCGACCAGATTGCCGTCTATCTCGAGCGCGCCCTCGAGGCGCGCACGGCACACGGCGACACCACAGCACCGTCGCCGATCGAGCCCGAAGCCGCCGTGGTTCAGGAACGGGCTCCGGCGGCGTTCGACAGTACGGAGGCGCCGCCCTCCGATGTGGCTTCCGGCGTGAGCTACTCCGATGTGGCTTCCGGCGCGAGCTACTCCGATGTGGCTTCCGGCGCGAGCTACTCCGATGTGGCTTCCGGCTTCAGCCGGAAGGAGAAGTCCGAGATCGAACCGGAGTGGCCCGCTCGAGTCGAAGCCGCCATTGCGCCCGACGCCGCCGTCCCCGCGGTCGATTTCTGGGAGCCGTGGCAACCCGCGATCACGAGCCCGCCGATCGAGGAGCCTGCTCCACAGCCGGAGGTTGAAACGCCGGTCCTGCTGGAGGCGCCGGTTCCTGTCGGCGTCGTCACCGCCGTGGAAGACGCGACGCCGCTGGAAGCCGTCGCTGCCGTGGAAAGAGAAGTAGAAACCGACCTGACCGGGCTCGTCGACGCGATCGCCGAGCCAGTCGTCGATCCCGGGCCGGAGGTCGTCGAGATGCCCCAGCCGGTGCCGGCCGCGATGGTGCCCGAAGCCCCGGCTGCGGATCCGTCACGGCCGACAGCGGCAAAGCCTGCGAACAGGAGACGGCGCGCGCGTCCGGCGCCGAAGGACGACTGGCGCTTCTTCGACCCGGAAGAAACACGCTTCGCCGCGCTGCTGGCGAAGCTGGATGAAATCACCAGTACCGACGTCGCGAGCCATTCGCCTCGTCCACGAGCGTAGTCAGGAGCATTCGTGATTCGTGATTCGTGATTCGTGATTAGCGATTCGTGATTGTTGGAATCACGAGGAATCCGATTCACGAATCACGATTCACGAGTCACGAATCACGATTCAAAAAGGAGATGCTATGACCTGGATTTTGCTGGTAGGCGCGTTCGCTGCGGCGTTTGCGTGGGTCAAGGTTCGTCGAGGACGCATCGCGAAGGCGTCCGGCCGGTTCAATTGATCCGAACGCGCATTCTTGCGGTCCTGAAAACGAATTGGGCGGAGGACTGATGGCACGCGCCTTCGCCGTCGGCACGGAATGCACGCGTCGTCGCGCACGTGCACTGGCATGGGGGCTGCTCTTGGTCTCAGCGAAACCAAAATATGAAACGCGTGCTCAAACGGCTCGGTGGTGAGACAGGAACCAGCATGGTCGAAGCAGCGCTCGTCACGCCGCTGCTGCTCTTCCTGTCGTTCGCCATCATCGACTTCGCGCTGATGTTCTATGTCTACCTGGCGCTCGGCAGCGGCGCCGGGCAGGCAACGCGCTACGCGACAACGGGGCAGATCGTGGACGGGCAGACCAGGGAAGCGTCGATCATGATGGCGATGCGCGACGCGACCCCGACGCTCACGCTCGATGACGGCGCCTTCTCGTTCAGCCATCTTCCGGCTGGCGGCGCGTCGTGGGTCTCCGGCGCCGGCGGCCCGAACGACATCGGCAAGCTGACGGTGACCTACACCTGGGACTTCTACACGCCGCTGGTGCGGCCGTTCTTCCCGGACGGCCAGATCGCCCTCAAAGTGGAGTCCGCCGTGAAGAACGAGCGGAAGTTCGAACAATGACACGCCACTCTCGCAACGCACGCCGGGACCGGATGGCCGGAGAGCCGGGGTCCCCGCCGCGCGTTTTCCCGCGCGGTGGGGTGGACGAGCCGGGGTCCCCGCCGCGCGTTTTCCAGCGCGGTGGGGCGGACGAGCGCGGGCAGAGCCTGATCGAGCTCGCGTTCATCCTGCCGCTCCTCATCGCCCTCGCCTTCGGGGTCATCGAGGTGAGCTATGCGCTGCTCGACCAGCATGTCGTCACGAAAATGACCCGCGAGGGGTCCAACCTGATTTCACGCGATACGACGCTCCAGGACGCGGCGACGGCCATGCGCACCATGAGCAGCCGTCCACTCGATTTCAACAGCAGCTCGCGGATGATTTTCTCCGTGCTCAAGAAGGGCGCGACATCGGGAACGACGAATTTCGACAGGATCATCCTGTATCAGCGTCACGAGTTCGGGAGCCTCTCCGGTGTGGCCAGCACCCTGACGACCCTCGGCAGCGGCGCGTTCCGCGGCGCCCCGGAGTACGAGGCGATCAACTCCGATACCGACGGCAACCTGCAGATCTCGAACCTGCCGGCGAACCTCGAGCTCGTCCGCGGCGGGATGCTGTACGTCACCGAGATCTATACCAAGCATCCGGTGATTACGCCGCTGGATCGGTTCGGCATCACCGTGCCCGACACGCTCTACTCAATCGCCTATTTCTAGGATGGTGCGCGGGACACGAACATGACCAGACATCGATGCGACATTGCGAGCGAGCGGGGATACGCGCTCATCTACATGACGTTCACCCTGACGGTCCTGCTGCTGTTCTCCGGGCTGGCGGTCGACACGGGACGGGCCTACGTGGTGAGAGCGCAGTTGAGCAAGGCCGTGGACGGCGCCGCGCTGGGCGCCGCGCGCAACCTGAACAGCGGCGACCCGAGAGGCGAGGCCCGCCGAATCTTCAAGGCGAACTTCCCCGACGGCTACCTCGGCACGACCTTTGTGACCGATCCGACCACCGATCCCGGGTTCTTCAAGCTGGAGACGATTCACGCCGACGGCGTCAACGTCGTCACCGTCGCCGCGACCGCGAAGCTGCCCACCACTTTCATGAGTCTGGCGGACTTCGACGAAGTGACGGTCAGCAGCTCGGGCGAGGCGACGCGGCGTATGGTGGACCTCAGCCTCGTGCTCGACGTCTCCAGCTCGATCGGCGGCCGCTGGCCGGCCGTCAGGGATGCTGCACGCACGTTCGTTCAGTCCTTCGACGCGAACAACGACCGGCTGGCGCTGGTCACGTTCGGCAGCGGCGCGAAGGTGCTCGATCAGATGCCGTCCAGCCGCGGGTTCGACAAGAGCAAGGTCGTGAGCGACATCCCGAACGCGCTGCCCGGGGGCAGCACCGCGATGGTCGAGGGGCTGTATCGTGGCTGGGACGAATTGCGGTCCGTGCCGAGCGGCCAGCAGTCCGGCCTGCGCGTCATCGTGCTGTTCACGGACGGAGCCTCGAACAGCGTCCCCGGCCTCTACGATGCGTGGCCGACCCAGGCGAGGGGGCTTAGAACCGCGGACTTCCCGAAACGATTTCCAGATCCGGACAACCAGACGCACGACAACCCATCCATCGCCGGTCTCTTCGACACGCAGACGGGCGTGACCGGCCCCAATTACAGCATCACCCCCCCGAACTGGAGCAGCCCGACGACGCTGATGCAGGTGCAGTACCTGCCGCTCAACAGCTTCCATGGCTATCGCCGCAGCGCCGGCATCCCCTCGTCGTTCCCGTTGCAGTCGTCGACGCTGAAGGTCAACGGCGTCCCACAGTCCACCAAGCGCGGGCTGCGAAACAAGGACGTAACGACCAACAGGTACCCCGCCGACGTGTGGAACATCAACAACGCGTCGCGGAACCTGGTCGAGATCATCGCCAACGCCGCGCGCAGCGACAACGGCGACTACCGCATCCGCATCTACACGATCGGCATGGGCGAACTGGTGCGCCTGGACCTCGGGACAATGCCGGAGAAGCCCGAGCAGATCCTGATGCGCATGGCCAACGACTCGCGCTCGCTGGACTTCAACAAGGACCAGCTCGAAGGCAAGTATTACTACGCCGAAACGGGAGCTGACGTGGGACCGGCATTCCAGGCGCTGCAGAACCAGATCGTGCGGTTGACCAAGTAGATTCGTGATTGGCGATCGTTGATTCTTGATTCGTTGTTGAATGGTGATTGCTGATTCTTGAATGAATCGGGAATCCCGAGCGCCATTCAACATCCATTCAGCAATCAGGAATCACGAATCGGCATTGCTGCCGGTTTCCGAGCCCCGCGCCTATAATTCCGTGTATAGAAGAAGGAGGATTCACGCAGAAATGCGCTGGTGGATCTGGGTCACGCTCGGCCTGGTGCTGGCGGCGATCGAGCTGGCCACCCCGGGCGGCATCTTCGTCATCTTCTTCGGCATCGCCGCCCTCGTCGTGGGCGTGCTGGTGCTCGCCGGCGTTGTCACGACGCCGTGGGTCCAGTGGCTGCTGTTCCCGGTGATGGCGGTGATCGCGCTGCGGCTGTTCCGTCAGCCGTTGCTCGGCCGCCTGCGAATGCGGGACGAGGCGGACGCCGTGGACAGCCTCGTCGGCGAGGTGGCCACCCCGTCGTCGGACATCGCGCCGGGCGCCCACGGACGCGCCGAGTTGCGCGGCTCCACGTGGAACGTTCGCAACGCGGCGGAGGTGCCGGTCGCCGCCGGCCAGCGCTGCCGCGTCGTGACGGTGCACGGGCTCGTGCTCGACATCCGGCCGGAATGAGGTGCTCATGGAAGGTGTGCTCGTCGTCTTCATCCTCATCGCGCTGTTCGTCCTGTTCGTCCTCTACAAGACGGCGGTCGTCGTGCCGCAGCAGAGCGCCTACGTCGTCGAGCGGCTGGGACGCTACCACGGGACGCTGAACGCCGGTTTCCATCTTCTCGTGCCGTTCGTCGACGTCATTCGATACCAGCACACGCTCAAGGAACAGGCGATCGACATTGCCGCGCAGGTCTGCATCACGCGCGACAACGTGCAGGTCGGCGTGGATGGGATCCTGTATCTGAAGGTGCTCAACCCGGAGCGGGCCTCGTACGGGATCTCCAGCTACGTCTTCGCGATCTCGCAGCTCGCCCAGACCACGCTGCGCAGCGAGGTCGGCAAGATCGACCTGGACCGCACGTTCGAGGAGCGCACGAGCATCAATGCGTCCGTGGTCGGCGAGCTGGACAAGGCGTCGGAGTCGTGGGGCGTGAAGGTCCTGCGCTACGAGATCAAGAACATCGAGCCGCCGGCCGACGTGCTGGCGGCGATGGAAAAGCAGATGCGCGCCGAACGCGAGAAGCGCGCCGTGATCCTCACCTCGGAGGGCCAGCGCGACGCCGCCATCAACACCGCCGAAGGCGAGAAGCAACAGGTCATCAAGGCATCGGAAGCCTCCCGCCAGCAGCAGATCAACGAGGCCGATGGGCAGGCGGCGGCGATCCGCGCGGTCGCGTCCGCCACCGCGCAGGGCATCCGGGAGGTGGCCACGGCCATCCGCACGGACGGAGGAATGGAAGCGGTCCAGCTCCGCGTGGCAGAACAGTACGTGGCGCAGTTCGGTCAGATCGCCCGTCAGTCGAACACGGTGGTCGTCCCGGCCAATGTGTCGGACGTGGCGGGCATGATCGCCGCCGCGATGAAGGTGTTCGAGACTGCGGGACGGCGCTGAGCCGGCTGGATGATCTCCCGGCTAAAGCCGGAACCCACAGCTACAGATTGACCCTCGCCTGTGGCTTCCGGCTTCAGCCGGAAGGCGATGCCGCGAGGTGCCAGGCCGGACGAGCGAGTGTTGTAGACTGGCG
This sequence comes from Vicinamibacterales bacterium, assembly GCA_036521515.1. Taxonomy (GTDB): domain Bacteria; phylum Acidobacteriota; class Vicinamibacteria; order Vicinamibacterales; family UBA2999; genus Gp6-AA40. Next base: position 13,109 of record DATDHP010000258.1, on the reverse strand, counting down.
GCCGCTCATTACCTCGGGAGGCCAATGTTCATGAAGATACGCGTCGGTGCCTGCCTGCTTCTTTGGGCCTGTGTGGTCGCCGGAGGGGCGCGGCTTCATACTCAGACCGTTCAGCTGCCGCTCTGGGCGTACGGATACATCACTCGCCCCGCCATGCCGGAGGACTGGTCGGCACGGTGCCTTGGCAGCAGACCTCGAGACTGCGACAGGCCGGGGGGCATGCCGACGGATTCCTCGGGCGCGTTACTGCGCCTCGCGGGCAGCGACAGGTCGTTCACGATCGCGCAGATTACGTCCCCGCACAATCCCGCGGACTGGTTTCCCGACGACCACCCGCCGATGCCCGACATCGTGGCGCATGGCAAGGAAGCGAGCGGGTTCCGGGCGTGCGCGATCTGCCATTTCCCCAACGGTCAGGGGCTGATGCACAACGCACCCGTCGCGGGGCTGCCCGTTGACTATTTCCTGAGGCAGATCGCCGACTTCGCCAGCGGCCGCCGAAGGACCGCCGATCTGCACAAGGCCAACGGGTTCGAAATGGCGGCCATGGCGCGGAACCTGACGCCGGAGGAGGCCAGGGCGGCGGCCGAATACTACGGCTCGATGCGTTTCAAGCCATGGGTCAAGGTGATCGAGTCGGACACGGTGCCGAAGTTCACCGCCACGCGCAACGGTCTTTTCCTGAAGGCCGATGGCAGCGAAACCGAGCCGCTCGGCCGGCGCCTGATCGAGCTGCCGGAAAGCACCCACGACACGAACATGCTCCGCAACCCTCGAGCCGGCATGGTCGCGTATGTACCGGTCGGCAGCCTCGAGCGGGGCGAGACGATCGCCACGACCGGCGGCGGCGTCAGCGTGGAATGCCTGACGTGCCACGGGAAGGACCTGGGTGGAACGGCGATCGCTCCACCGATCGCCGGCCGCCAGCCCAGTTATCTCGGCCGGCAGCTGTGGGACATGAAGCTGGGCACGCGAAACGGCGAGTTCGCGAAGCCGATGAGACCGGCGGTCGAAAAGCTGACCGAGGACGACCTCATCGCGATCGTCGCTTACGTGGCTTCGCGAACTCCCTGAGCGAAGCGAGTCGTGAACGGTGTCGTTCCCCTTCCCGGTTCTGACTTCTCGGTTCGTGTTCAACGTTCGATGTTCTGTTCATGGAGAAGCCTGAACCGAAGCGAGAACCCAGAACACGAACCGGGAACGCAGAACCGAGAAGCGGGAACAACAGGCTCGTCTACTGCTGCGTCGCGCTCCCTTTCGCCTTGGCTTCCTCGACGTACTTGATGGTGCCCGCCTCCGCGACCTTCAGCCACTCGCGCCACGTGGCGTTCACCACGAACGGGTGCGGCTCGCCGGCTTTGCGTTGCGCCAGTTTCTGTGCGGGCTCGAACACGGCGCCGCCACCGGGCCACGGATAGGTCGTGAGCCAGCTGTGCACGTGCACCGGCACCTCCACGTCGGCGAACTCACGCTGGAGACGACGGATGCTGGCGAGAAACTGCGTGCCGCCCTCCACGCCGTTGCGCTGCCCGGGTCCGCCGAACACGAACGCCTTGTGCGGCCTGCCGTTGTCATAGACCGTGAACCCGTACGAAGGCGAACCGGCGGTGTGCCCCGGGAGCTTGTAGACCTTGATCGACGTCTTGCCCAGCGTGACCGTATCACCTTCCTTGATCACCATGTCACGCTTCGGCGCAGCCGGGGGAGGGGCGTTGCCGCGGCCCGGCGTCCCGGCGGCCTTTTCGATCAACTGCCAGTCCTCCTCGAGCGTCGCGACGCGCGCGCCGGACAGCTGTTGGATCTTGAACGCGCCGCCGAAGTGATCCAGGTGGCCGTGTGTCAGGAGGATGTACCTGATGTTCTTCGGATCGAACCCCACCTTCCGGATGCTGTCGATGACGTGATCGACGAGCGGCTCCTGCGCGGTGTCGATGAGAATCAATCCGTCGGTGGTGGGAATGAGCCAGACGGAGACCGAGCCGGGTCCCACGTAATACAGGTTGTCGAATACCTTGAGCGGGGGAACCTTCTGATACTCGACGTTCCTGCTCTGACTTCCTCGGTAGCTCTGGCTGAGCGTTTCACCGGGAGCGGGGCCGGCCTGCTGCGCGGCAAGTGATGCGGCCGTCAGGCACACCAGGGCAACTGTCATGAAGCGCGTCGTTGTTCTCATGTTTCTCCTGCCGGGATGACCGTCTCCGAACGGATGAAACGCACGCTATTCCGGAAAGTAGCCTAGAGGCGCGCTTCAGCGGTGTCAACAACGGGCCTCACTTCTCTCGTTTCTTCCTGGCCCAGCGGGCCTTCGCGGCCTGTGACGCGATCCGCCGGCGGCGGGCGGGGCTGAGCGCCCGCGCCCGCGCCCGCCCGCCTTTCAGTCCACCGAGCCGGCCGAGCGCGGCCGCATGCGGATTCTTCTCCCCCGCGACGGCGCGGGTCGAGCGCGCCAGCATCGCCGCGCGCCGCGTGGGGCCGTGGCACCACGGGCAGTCCGGGTCGGCGCCGGCTTCCTCGATCACGGCGCCCTGCCATTCGCAGACTTCGCACCGGCGCAGGACCGCGTCCACCGGTTTCTCAGCGGGCTTCGCCATGGCTCCCCGATGGCGCCTGGTGTGATTCTGCACGAGCGTGGAACCGAACCATCACACCGGCGCGTTATCCTAGCATGCTTGACCGCTCAAAGAATCGGCAGGTTGGGGCCGCGTTCGCCCCGGCTGATAGAATCGGTCCCATGCGCCTCGACGGACGGACAATCCTGGTGACCGGCGGCGCCTCCGGTCTTGGCGGCGCCACCGTCGACATGGTGGTGGCAGTCGGCGGCCGTGCCGTGATCGTGGACGTCAACGAACAGGCCGCCTCCGCCCGGGCCGCGCGGCACGGCGACAAGGCGCGGTTCGTCCGCGCCGACGTCACCAGCGAGCCCGACGTGCAGCGCGCGGTGGACACCGCGGTCGGCGAGCTGGGTGGTCTGCACGGCGTGGTGAACGCGGCTGGCATCGCTGTGGCGGAGCGGGTGCTCCCGAAAGACGGCGTCCAGCCGCTGGCCCATTTCTCACGCGTCATTCAGGTCAACCTGATCGGGACGTTCAACGTGATTCGCCTGGCAGCGGCGGCGATGGCGACCAACACGCCGACAAGCGGTGGTGAGCGCGGCGTCATCGTCAACACGGCGTCGGTGGCGGCGTTCGACGGCCAGATCGGGCAGGCGGCGTACGCCGCCTCGAAAAGCGGGATCGTCGGATTGACGCTTCCGATTGCGCGTGAGTTCGCGCGCGCTGGAATCCGCGTCATGACCATCGCGCCCGGCACGTTCGACACACCGCTGCTCGCAGGCCTGCCCGGGGCCGCACGGGAGTCGCTCGCGCAGCAGGTCCCCTTCCCGTCCCGCCTCGGCCGGCCCGAGGAATACGCGGCGCTCGTCCGGCACATTTTCGAGAACGAGATGCTCAACGGCGAGGTGATTCGCCTCGACGGCGCCATTCGGATGGCACCGAAGTAATCAAGGCACAAGATCCAAGGCTCAAGGCACAATCAGATACAGTGTGGCCTTGAGCCGTGAGCCTTTGCCTGGTGCCTAGATGATGCGCACCTACGACCATTTCTATATCGACGGCGGGTGGCAACAGCCATCGGATACCGACGAGATCGATGTGCACTCGGCCTCGACCGAAGATGTCATCGGCCGCGTCCCGCGCGGAACGGCGGCCGACGTGGACCGGGCGGTGCGGGCGGCGAGAAAGGCGTTCGATGGCGAATGGGGGCGCGCGACGGCGGCAGAGCGCGGCGCGTGGCTCGGCAAGCTGGCGGATGCGCTCGAGGCGCGCGTGCCGGACGTCGCGACGACAGTCAGCCAGGAAGTCGGCATGCCGATTACCTTGTCGACAAGCGTGCAGGCGCAGCTGCCGGTGAAGATCACGCGCAGCTTCGCCACCCTTGCCGGGTCGGCGCCGTTCGAGGAAGAGATTGGCAACTCGATCGTCGTGCGCGAGCCCTACGGCGTGGCCGGGCTGATCACCCCCTGGAACTTTCCGCTCCACCAGATCATGGCGAAGGTCGCGCCGGCCATGGCCGCCGGATGCACGATGGTGATCAAGCCATCGGAGGTGGCGCCGCTCAACAGTTATCTCCTCGCCGACGCCGCCATGGCCATCGGCCTTCCGCCAGGTGTGTTGAACATCGTCCACGGCGACGGCGCGACAGTGGGCGAAGCGATCGCCCAGCACCCGGGCATCGACATGATCAGCTTCACCGGATCGGTGCGCGCGGGGCAGCGCGTATCCGCGCTCGCCGCGGAAACGATCAAGAAGGTGACGCTGGAGCTCGGAGGCAAGTCGGCCTTCATCGTTCTCGAGGATGCGCCGCTCGAGAAGGCGATTCCGGGCGGCGTGAACAACGCGATGTTCAACTCCGGCCAGACGTGCTCGGCGTGGACGCGCATGGTGGTCCCGCGGGCGCGGCTCGACGAAGTGCTCGAGCTCGCGACAACGGCGGCGGCGAGGCTGACGCTTGGCGACCCGCTCGACCCGAAAGCCAAGCTGGGACCGCTCGTGTCGGAGTCACAGCGGCGGCGGGTCGAGGCCTACATCCAGGCCGGCGTCCAGGAGGGCGCGCGGCTCGTCGCCGGCGGCAAGCGGCCGGCCGCGTTCGCGCACGGGCACTACGTGGAGCCGACGATCTTCTCGGACGTCCAGTCGTCGATGACCATCGCGCGGGAAGAAATCTTCGGCCCGGTCCTGTCGATTCTCCCGTACGATACGGAGGAGGACGCGATCGCGATCGCCAACGACACGATTTACGGCCTTGCAGGGGGCGTCTGGTCGGGTGACCGGGATCGGGCGCTCCGCGTGGCGCGCCGCCTGCGCACCGGGCAGGTGGACATCAACGGCGCCCGGTTCAACCCGATGGCGCCCTTCGGCGGGTACAAGCGGTCAGGGATCGGCCGCGAATTCGGCAAATACGGTCTCGACGAATACCTGCAGATCAAGGCCATCCAATGCTGACGGTGATCACCGGCGCGCTCGCCGGCATCTTTCACGTGCTGACCGGTCCCGACCACCTGGCCGCGGTCGCGCCTTTTGCCGTGGCGGATCGCGCGCGCGGCTGGTTCACGGGCTGGACGTGGGGCCTCGGCCATGCCTCCGGCGTGGTCGTCGTTGCCGTGATTGCGGTCCTGCTGCGCGACGTGCTGCCGCCGATCGACGTGATCTCGACGTGGAGCGAGCGTCTGGTTGGCGCGGCGCTGCTCGTCGTCGGCTTCTGGGCGCTTCGCCGCAGCGCGAGGGTGCAGCCGGCCGAGCACGCCCATGGCGCGCTGGCCCACGATCACGTCCACGTGCAGGCGGGCCCGGGCTGGCTCCGCCGGGTCGGCCACGCGCACGCGTCGTTCTGCCTGGGAGTGCTGCACGGCATCGCCGGCAGCTCGCACTTTTTCGGCGTGCTCCCGGCGCTGGCGCTTCCCACGCGGGGTGCGGCCCTTGCTTACATCGCGGCGTTCGGCGTCGGCACCGTGTCCGCGATGACTGCGTTTGCCGCCGCCGCTGGGATCGCGGGCGTCAGCACCCGGCATCGCGCCGCCGCTCACCGGATGATGATGGCCGTCTCCGCCCTGGTGGCCATCGTCGTCGGCGGGGTGTGGTTGGTCATATAGCGCGAGACCGGATTCATGTGGATGTAGAGGCGGACCTTCAGGTCCGCCTCTAGGCCGGCCTCCACCCCACAGCGCAAGCGTGCGCTGTGGGGACCCCGGGCCTGAAGGCCGGCCTCTACGAATACCCACACACGTGAGCTGAGCGACCCTGTGCGATGCCGCACAGGGCCGTCCCACAAGCGAACACACGGGCGATCCCTATTACTCGAGGATTCCGTCTAAGGCTCTGACAGACGACGAGTTCGCGCCGCGCCGGGGGTGGCGCGCCGTTTGCCCCTTGCCCTTCACCGTGATGAGCCTGACTGACCTGAAGCAGGACGTGACGTACGCGGTGCGCACGATGCGCCGGGCGCCGGGTTTCGCGGCCGTCGCCGTGCTGACCCTCGCCGCCGGGATCGGCGTGAACACCGCAATGTTCAGCGTGGTCAACGCGGTGCTCCTCCGGCCCCTGCCCTACGGGAACGCCGACTCGCTCCTGGCGCTCTGGAACCGGTGGCCGGGAACCGCCCGCGCCGGACTGTCCGATCCAGAGCTGCTCGACTTCCGCGAACGCGCGCGCACGGCGGAGGTGGCGGCGTTCGCGGGGGGCAGCGACAACCTGACCGGCCGCGGCGAGCCGGAACGCCTCGTGTTCACGGCGGTCACCGCCAACTGGCTCGACGTGCTTGGCGTCACGCCGACGCTGGGACGCAACGTCCGCCTCGACGAGGAGCTCGAAGCGAACAATGATGTCGTCATCCTGACCGACGGGTTGTGGCGCCGCCTGTTCAACGCGAGCCCGTCGGCGGTGGGTCAGACGATCACGCTCGACAACCGGCCGTTCACGGTCGTGGGCGTGTTACCGCCTGGATTTGCAGCCCCGCACGAGTTCGACAACGTCGAGCGATCAGCGTACCTGCGGCCGCTGACGCTCGATCCGTCGGCCCCGCGCTACGCGCGGGGCAACCACTACCTGGCCGCGGTGGCGCGCCCGCGTCCGGGTTACACGAGGGAACAGACCGCGTCCGAGATCGCGACGATCGCGCGCGGGTTCATCAGCGAGTACAAGAACGCATACGAGGCGACGTACGGCGCCTGGGTCGCGCCGCTGCACACCGAGGTTGTGGGCGACACGCGCGGCGCGCTGATGATCCTGCTGGCCGCGGTCAGCCTTGTACTGCTGGTGGCGTGCGCCAACGTCGCGAACCTGCTGCTGGCACGCGCCAAGGTGCGCGTGCGCGAGATGGCGGTCCGCCAGACCGTTGGCGCCACGCCGGCACGCCTGGCGCGGCAGGTGCTCACGGAGGCGCTCGTGCTCGCAGGGATCGCAGCGGGCGCGGGACTGCTCCTTGCCAGTGGCCTTGTCGCGATGGCCACGACCGCCGCCTCGACGATTCCGCGCGTCGACGAGGCGACGCTCGACGTGCGGGTAGTGATCTTCACCGTCGCTGCTTCGATGCTGACCGCGCTCCTCTTCGGCAGCGTGCCGGCACTCCACACGGCCCGCGCCGACGCCGCCGCATCGCTGCACGGCGTGCGCAAGTCGACCTCGGCGCTCCGTGCCGGCCTGCGCGCGGGGCTGGTGAGCGTGCAGGTGGCCCTGGCGCTCGTGCTGCTCGTCGGCGCGGTGCTGCTGCTTCAGAGCTTCGCGCGGCTGCTGCAGGTGCCATCGGGCATCAGGCCCGATCATGTGCTCACGCTGAGCCTGGCACTCCCGGTCGACGGATACGGCGAGCGTTCAGCAGTCGTTGGCTTTTTCGACACGGTCCTCGATCGCCTTCGCTCGTCGGCCGGCATCGTCGAGGCCGGCGCCGTGGCGGGACTGCCTCTGCGCGACGGCCGCGGTGATTGGGACGTGTACCTCGAAGGTGAGACGCCGGTGCCTGGCGGCTCCAACCGCCCGACGGACTGGCAGGTCGTGACGCCAGGCTATTTCGAGACCATGGGCATCCGTCTCGCCGGTGGCCGTTTCCCGTCAGTCACCGATCGCGCCGATTCACCGGCGGTGGCCGTCATCAACGAGACGTTCGCGCGGACATTCTTCCCGAACCTCGATCCGGTCGGGCGACACATCCGCATGTCGGGAGACAACCGCCCCTGGATGACCGTCATCGGGATCGCCGGCGACGTCAAGCAGGATGGTCTCGACACCGGCACCGAGCCCGAAGTCTATATTCCTCACGCGCAGTTTCGCCCGTTCTGGCAGGACTCGACGCTTCGCCTGTTCACCGTCGTGGTCAGAACCACGGGCGAGCCGACGGCGGCGGTCGGCACGGTGCGACGCCAGGTGCGCGAGCTGGATCCGAGTCTGCCGATCTCCGCGGTGACGACGATGGAGGATGTGCTCGTCCGATCGGTGGCTGAGCGCCGCTTCCACCTGTCGCTGCTGGGCGCGTTTGCCGCGATCGCCCTGCTGCTGGCGGCGATCGGCACTTACGGTGTCCTGGCGTATCAGATCAGCGAGCGGACCGCGGAGTTCGGCGTGCGCCTCGCGCTTGGCGCGCCCACGCGCAGCATTGTCGGCACCGTGCTGAAGCAGGGGATGATGCCGACGCTGGCCGGAGTCGGAATGGGCCTCGCCGTCGCCGCGGTCCTGACGCGCGGCATGACGAGCCTGCTGTTCGGCATCACACCGCTCGACCCGATGACGTATGCGGTCGTGGTCGCGGTGCTCGTGACGGCCGCGCTCGCCGCGTGCGCGGTGCCTGCCCGCCGAGCGCTGCGCGTCGACCCCGGGATTGCCTTGAGGGCCGAATGACACGGTGGCTCGACGGGCTTCGGGCGGATGCGCGCCATGCGGTGCGGCAGCTGCTGGCCACGCCGACCTTTACTCTCGTCGCCGCGGCGACGCTGGCGATCGGCATTGGCGCGACCACCACGATCTTCAGCGTGGTCAATGCCGTGATCCTTCAGCCGCTCCCGTTTGCGGATCCCGAGCGGGTGGTCATCGTCGGCGAGGATCTTCAGGGCCAGACCGTCAGCGTGTCTGGCGGCAATTTCAACGACTGGCGCTCGCGAGCGCGATCGTTCACGGAGCTGGCGGCGTTCCACCTCTCGAGCTTCAATCTCGCATCGGGCGACGCGCCCGAGCGCGTGCTCGGCGCGCGTACGACACACAACTTCTTCGCGGTTTTTGGTCTCCCGGTGGCCCTCGGTCGCACCTATACCGCGGACGAGGATCGCCCCGGCGGCGAGGACGTCGTCGTGCTCAGTGACCGGTTGTGGCGGCGGCAGTTCGCCGCTGCCCCGGGCGTGATCGGCACCCGCATCCGGATGGACGGTCGCAACTACACGGTGATTGGCGTCATGTCGCCGGTGTTCGATCGCATGGCGAGGCCCGAGGAGCTGTGGGTGCCTGTCGCGTTCACGCCGGAACGGCTTGCTGAACACGACGAGCACTTCCTCGAGGCCATCGGACGCCTCGCGCCGGGCGTTTCTCTGCAGCAGGCTTCAGCGGAGCTCGAGGCCGTGTTCCGGCAGGTGCAGACGGAACTGCCCGACGAGACCCAGGTACGACGCGGCGTGCCGACCACCCTGTTATCGCAGCTCGTGGGAGACGTGCGGCAGCGGCTGCTCGTGTTGTTCGGCGCCGTCACGTTCGTGTTGCTGCTCGCCTGCGGGAACGTCGCGCACCTGCTGCTGGCGCGTAGCGGCCTGCGCGCGCACGAGATCGCCGTTCGCGGCGCGCTCGGTGCACGGCGGTCGCGCATCGTGCGCCAGCTGCTCACCGAAACGCTGGCGCTCGCGCTCCTCGGCGGCATCCTCGGTATCGTGATGGCATACGCTGCGATCCCCGTCCTCGTGGGCACGAGCCCCGAGGGTGTGCCCCGCCTGGACGCGGCCGGCGTGGACGCCCGCGTGCTGGCATTCGCCCTGCTCGCCTCAGTTCTGAGTGCACTGATCGCCGGACTGGTGCCGGCGATCGCCGCAACGCGTCCCGACCTGCGCTCGGCAATCGGCGAGGGCGGCCGCAACGCGTCCCGTCCGCGGGAACGCCTGCGTTTCGTGCTCATAGCCGGCGAGGTGGGAGTCGCCCTCGTGCTGCTCGCCGGTGCCGGCCTGCTCGTGCGCAGCGCGCTGCGGCTGCAGGAGGTCGATCCCGGCTTCGACGCGCGCGGCGTCCTGAGCGCGCGCGTCACGCTGCCTGCCACCAGCTACGAACAGGCTGAGCAGGTCGTGCGGACGTTCGACGAGATCGTCCGCACGCTGTCCGCGCAGACCGGCGTCGCTGCCGCGGCCGTCACGTCGAACGCGCCGATGGGCGACGAAGGCAACAGCAACGGGCTGGTGCCCGAAGGAAAAGTGTTCGACCCCAACGACTTCGTCCTGGGCCAGCTCGCCATGATCGGCGGCGATTACCTCGGCGTGATGCGCATTCCCCTGCTCGCGGGACGCGCCTTCACGGGCGCGGACCGGCGGGATACGCCGCTGGTCATGCTGCTGAACGAAACGGCCGCCCGGCAGCTCTTTCCTGGTGAGGACGCGCTCGGGAAACGTGTGGCATGCTGCGAATCGGGCCCTGATGGGGCTCAGAGCCTGAAGCAGATCGTCGGCATCGTCGGCGACGTTCGCGCCCAGGGCCTCCAGGCGGAGCCGCAGCCGCAGTTTTATCTGCCGATGGCCCAGGCGCCGCCCGTGGCGTGGACCTGGATCCAGCGCTCCATGACCGTCGTGGCCCGCGGGCGAGCGATCGATCCCGCGGCGCTGACGGGCGCCCTGCGCGCAGCGGTACAGGATGTCGATCCATCCGTGCCGCTCTATTACGTGGCCACCATGGAACAGCGGCTGGCGGCAACGCTGGCGCCGAGACGGTTCAACACCGCGCTGATGCTGGGGCTCGGCGCCGTGGGCCTGCTGCTGGCGTCGATCGGGATCTACGGCGTCATCTCGTACGTGGTTACGCAGCGCCAGCGCGAGATCGCCATTCGCGTGGCGCTCGGCGCGCCTGGCCGGAAGGTCGTCGGGATGGTGATCGCCCAGGGGATGCGTCCCGTCCTGCTCGGCGTCGTCCTCGGCACCGCCGGCGCGCTCGCGGCTTCCCAGGTGCTGACGTCGTACGTGTTCCGCATCACCACCCGCGACCCGGTGACCTTGGCGGCGGTGATCGCGTTGCTCGTCGCGGCGGCGCTGGGCGCGACGGCCATTCCCGCGCGCCGCGCGGCCAAGGTCGATCCCGCGCGCACGCTCACATCGACATAGGCGTAGAGGCGGACCTTCAGGTCCGCCTGGTTGGAAAGACCGGAGACCGAAGACGACAAGGATCAGACGTGCTCGAGCAGTTACTGCATGACGCGCGTGCCGGCGGGCGCATCGTGAAAACCTCGCCCGCCGTGAGTGCAACGGTGGTGATGCTCGTCGCCCTGGTGATCGGCGGCAACGCCACAATCTATTCCGCCGTTCAATCGATTCTGACCAAGCCGGCCACGGGCGTCGACGGCGACGGGCTCGTGACGCTGGAGCGCCACGACGACGGCGTCCCGGCGGGACCCGAACACAGCTATGCCGACTATCTCGACTACGCCGCGCAGGCCACAACCGTCCGGCCGCTGTTCGCGAACCTGTTCCAGATCCTCACGCTGACACTGGATGACGGCTCCTATGCTGTGCGTGGCGTAGCCGTCACACCGAACTATTTTCAGACGCTTGGCGTTCGCCCTGTACGCGGCCGTCCGTTCACACCCGAGGAAGGCCGCCTCGACGCAGCGGGCCTGGTGGCGGTGATCGGCTACCGCATCTGGCAGGAACAGTTTGCCGGCGCAGAGGATGTGCTCGGCCGGGCCATCACGCTGAACGGGCATGTCGCGAATATCGTTGGTGTCGGCCCGCCGGGATTCATGGGGATCATGCTGGGTGAGGTTTCGCAGGTCTGGGTTCCCCTTCCCGCCTACGTGCGCCTGCGAGGCACGGAAGCGGGACTGACCGATCGAATGCGACGGGACATGGTCGTCGTAGGACGTCTGACGCCCGGCGCCTCGCTGACCGCCGCGCAGGCTGAATTCAGCACGATCTCAGCGCGACTGGCCGCCGCGTACCCGGAGACCAATGCGAAGAGTTCGGTTCGGCCCGTGGCGTATTCGGTGACGGCGGCGGGCAACAGCCTCGTTGCTCAGAATGGTCAGCGCTTTCTCGCGATCTTCTCGATCGTCACGCTCCTCACGCTCGTGATCGTGTGTGCCAACGTGGCCAACCTGCTGCTGGCGCGCGTCGTCACCCGGCAGCGGGAACTGGCCGTCCGGCTGTCGCTCGGCGCAGCTCGGAGCCGTATCGTGCGCCTCCTGCTCTCCGAGGGCGTCGTCCTGGCAGTGCTCTCCTCGATCCTGGCGTTCGCCTTCGCCTGGTGGGTGTCCCGCGCCGTCAACGCCGCCCTCATGGCGCAGAGCGGCGGCGCGATTGGTATCGTCGACTTCACGCCCGATTGGAGTGTGCTCGTCTACGCGCTGATGCTCGCCCTTGCGGCGGCGCTCACGTTCACCGTTGCCCCGGCGATCCGCGTCTGGCGGCAGGATCTCCTGCCGTTCCTGAAACCGGGCGAGTATGCCATTGCTGCGGGACGCTCGTGGCTGTCCTCCACACTGGCAACGCTGCAGGTGGCCCTCTGCGTGCTGCTGCTCACGATCGCAGGGCTCGGCTATCGTTCGCTGACACTCATCGAGGCAGCCGACCTCGGCTTCACGACCGAGCGTCTCCTGATCGTCCGCCTGAATTCCGCGGCGGTGGCGAACGACACCGACACGAGGCTGGCGATCCTCGAACAGCTCCGCCAGCGTTTCCAGACCGTGCCTGGAGTCGCGGCCGCCACGTACGTGGCCCTGACGCCTCCGTTCGGAGCCCGTCTGGACGCGGTGAGGCCGGATGCGTCGTCCCAGGCCGTCTTGGCGGAGCAAAACACCGTCGGTCCCGATTACTTCCAGATTCTCGACGCTCCGCCGTTGGCCGGCCGAGAGTTCTCGCCGGAAGACACGCGCAGCGGCAGATCGATTGCCGTCATCAATCAGCCTCTGGCGGACCGTCTCTGGCCCGGGCAATCCGCGGTGGGTCGCACGTTGTTCCTCGGTGAAGCGAAGCAGCCGGCCGAGATCGTCGGCGTCGTGCCTGATGCGCTGTTCCACGGGTTCAGGCGCGAGCCGCGCCCGAACATCGTTTTCCAGCCGGAGAGCCAGCGTGCCGGGGACCGCGGCAGGATGACGTTCTACGTCCGCCACACTGCCGCGATCGAGACCGTGGCTCCGGCAATCCGGGTGTCCCTTCGCGACTTCGATGCGCGGATCCCGATCGCATCGATGGTGACGCTGGACGCGGCGCTCGAGGAGACGACAGCGCCCGTTCGCATGGTCACCACGCTCCTCGTGCTGTTCGCCGTTGGCTCGACGATGATTGCGGCCATCGGCCTGTACGGCGTGGTCGCGTTCGACATGCGGCGCCGCACGCGCGAGTTCGGCGTCCGGATGGCCCTCGGCGCATCCGCGCGTCAGGTGCGTGTATC
>DATDHP010000257.1:0-3107 GCA_036521515.1 Vicinamibacterales bacterium | reverse complement strand
GCGATCGTTGACGATGCGATCTGCGCGGCGGCTGTGGATGGTGCGCCCGGCGCCCGGCACCCGACGTTGAAGCCTCCAGCGAGCGCAGCCCCGAGACCAAGAAATTCACCGCGTGTGATTCGAGCCATGGCGGAAGATTATACTCAGCGGTTGTATACGCTTCGCGACCATCTCCGATCACGAAGCGTAACCGTCGTGCGGGCCAACAGTCGACCGTTCACAGAGCGCATCCCGCCGCTCCGCTGCATGACCGCAAGTCGCGCCCCGTTACAACCGCCAGCAGCCATCCGTATCTGCGTGCCGGGCTATCGGAAGGCACCCTTCGGGCAGACTGAAGTTTCCAAAAACTACATGTGGCACATGTGCTCCGCACATATTCAAGGCGGACCCCGCGAGGCGCACAGATCCTCGGTTCCAAAATGCGCCTGATCACACGCGTAGTCTACAGCTGTGAGAACGAATGCTGCGCCCCTTCGCAGCCGTCGTCGTACGGCTGGCGCGGCACTTATCGACGCTCTTGAAGTCGTTCCTTGCCGTACCATTTTGCGGCGCGCGGCGGCGGCGTCTCGTTGTCCGCGCACCCTACACGTACGATTTCATCGAACTGCTCGATCGCGGGACGACGGCGGCGCGCCGAGCGGATCGCATTCACACACGCGCCGCCGAAGCGCGGTGTCGCCACCGTTGACCGGAATCAGTCTACTGGGAGCGTCGGTAGAGCGCCGTGAACGGCCGAATTGAGTTTTCGAGAAACCGCAGGCGTTTTCCGTTGCCACTCCCGGCCGACCTGCCGCAAGATCGCCCGCGGACAGCGGCCTTATCCGCGCAGTCGAAGGCGGAAGGGCCTGACCCGGGACCGAGAAGAGGGTTGTGTTAACCGCGGACACGGCCCTAATGCTTCATATCGTCCAAGGTGGGCAGCCTGTCGTCTTCTGCGACACCACAATGGTCAGCGTCCAGACAAAGGAGCCGGCGATGACGAAGTTGCGACGCGTGATGGAGATTGTCGCGTTGAGCACGGTCCTGAGCGCCCCATCGGCCCACGCCAACGACGTGGCCGAGTGGAACGCCCTGGCCGTGCAGTGCATCTCCTTGGGAGCCGGCGGCCTTGCACCGAGCCGCCCGGGCCCGCCAGGCCTTCTCGACCTGGCGATCGTCCACGCGGCCATGCACGACGCGATACAGGCGATCGAGCGTAAGTATGTGCCGTACCTGGCGACGCCAGCGGCAACCGGGCAGGAGTCGGTGGCGGCGGCGGCCGCCGCGGCAGCCCATCGGGTTCTCTCGCAGCGGGTTTGTCCAGACTACGTGGCGTCCCTGGATGCTGCCTTCAAGCCCTATCTCGATGGGGGGAATCCCGGCTTGAAGGTAGGGGTCGCGGCGGGCGACACGCTCATCGCGGAGTACCGTGTGCCGTCGCCCCCTCCCTTCACCCCCGGCACGGCGCCAGGCGAATGGCGCCCGACGCCCCCCGGCAATCTCCCCTTTGGATTCCTCTTTCTGGCAACGACGAGGCCGTTCACCTTCGATGACCCGTCGGAGTTTCGGATGCAGCCACCGCCGCCGCTCGGCAGCCGGCGGTATCTGCGCGACTACAACGAGGTGAAGCGGATCGGTGCCGTGGAGAGCCACCCGGCCGGGGGCGCCTGCCCAGCTCCGTCGAACACCGATATGGCGCGGTTCTGGTCGGGGAACTTCATCTCGCAGTGGAACGAAGCAGTTCGGCTCATCGCCCTGGACCAGCAGCTCTCGATCGGCAAAGCCGCGCGGCTGATGGCGCTCGCGAATCTCGCGGCCGCCGATGCGGCTATCACCGTTTGGGACAGCAAGTACACCTTCAACTTCTGGCGCCCCATCACGGCGATTCGCGAGGGGGACCTCGACGGCAACAACGAAACGGTGGGTGATCCCGCGTGGACGCCGTTCATCTCGAGCGCGCACTTCCCGGCTGGATCCCAGACCCCGCCGTATCCTGACTACACGTCGGGCGCCAATGGTCTGACGGGCGCGATAGTCACCACGCTGCGGCTCTTCTTCAAGACGAACAGGCTGAATTTCGAGGTCTACAAGGCCACTCCCGCCTCCGTTGCCATTTGCACGAACCCACGCCTGTATCAACGTCTCTCGGATGCAGCGGAGGAAGTGGTGGACGCCAGGGTTTTGCTCGGCATTCACTTCCGCTTTGCCGACGAGGTGGCGAGACGTCAAGGGACGCGCGTCGCGCAGTGGGTGTTCGAGAGGTTCTTGCGGCCGGTCCACGATGACGACCGCGACCCCGATGACAAGGAGGATCAACGGGGAGAAACGCCATGATCCGCTATCTGGCTGCGTTCGCGTTCCTTTGCTTCGCCACGGCGGCGTCCGCGCAAAACCCGGACACCGTCTTCATCGAGAAGCTCACCTGGGAGGAAGTCCGCGATGCGATCGCGGCTGGGAAGACCACCATCATCGTTCCGACCGGCGGCACCGAGCAGAACGGTCCTCACATGGCGCTCGGCAAGCACAATGTGCGCATTGCCGCCAACGCCGACAATATCGCACGGCGTCTCGGCAACACGCTGGTCGCGCCGGTCGTCGCCTACACGCCCGAGGGCGGCATCGATCCGCCCACCGGCCATATGCGCTTCCCTGGCACCATCAGCATTCCCGATCCCGTCTTCCGCCAGGTGCTCGAATACATCGCGCGCAGTTTGAAGCAGCATGGCTTCCGCGACGTCGTCTTCATCGGCGACAGCGGCCCCAACCAAGCCGGACAAATTGCTGTCGCCGCGACGCTCAACGCGGAATGGGCCGGCGGAAACACGCGCGTCCACGCCATCCCCGGCTATTACCGCAGCGATCCCGAGGGCGATGCCGCGATCATGATGGCACGCGGCATCAAGCGGGAGCAGATCGGGAACCACGCCGACCCGCGCGACACGTCGCAGACGATGGCCGTCGATCCGACGATGGTGCGCAATTCCAAGATCGTCGCCGCCGATGGCAAGAACGGCATCCAGGGCGACCCGCGCGGCTCGACGGCCGAGATCGGCCGCGCCCTCATCGACAAGAACATGGCGCGCACCGTCGACCTCATTCGTCAATCCATCGCGGCGCGATGAGCTGGC
>DATDHP010000256.1:0-2832 GCA_036521515.1 Vicinamibacterales bacterium | reverse complement strand
GCGCCGAACAGCGCCGTCTTGGCGCCGACACGCTGCGCGATGGCGCCGAAGAGGAACGAGCAGGGAACGCCGACGAACTGGACGAGCACGAACGCGGCGATCTGCGCATTCTGATCGATGCCGACTTCTGCGCCGTAGATCGAGGCCATCCTGATCATCGTCTGGATGCCGTCGTTGTAGAGGAGAAAGGCCAGCAGCATCAGGAACGCCTGGCGGTACCCGCGCAGCTCGTGAAAGGTCTCCACGATGCGCGTGAATGCCACTCGCACCGGATTGGCGCCAGCGGTTTCGTCCGGCTCGAGGACGGCGGCCGGTTCCGGGACCCAGCGCAGCAACGGGAACGAAAAGACCAGCCACCACACGGCGACGCTGATGAAGGACAGCTTGATGGCGGCGACGGAATCGGGCAGCCCGAACGTGGCCGGGGTGAGGATCCAGGCCAGGTTGAGCAGCAGGACGATGCCGCCGCCGAAGAACCCGATGGCGAAGCCGGCCGTCGAGACACGATCGATCTCGTCCGGCCGCGCGATGTGCGGCAGCAGCGAGTCGTAGAAGACCAGGCTCGTGGCGACGCCGATGTTGGCGACGATGAAGAGCACAGCCGCGTACACCCAGTCGCCGCGCCCGATCGCCGCCATGAGCAGCGTGGCGATGACGCCGATGCCCATGAAGAGGGCCAGCAATCGCTTCTTCCAGGCGCGATAGTCGGCGACGGCGCCGAGCACGGGCCCGAGCACGGCGATGATGGCCGCCGCGATGGTGGTGGCCCAGGCGAACCGTGCCGTCGCCTCGACGGGCGACAGGCCCGCGGCCGCGTAGTCGCTGAAAAATCGCGGGAACACCGCCGTGACGACGGTGGACCAGAACGCCGAGTTGGCCCAGTCGTACATCGCCCACGCGCGCAGCTCCGGGCGCGAGAGGCCCAGGGGGGCGAGCAGGCGGGCGATCACCTCAGAATGTCCTTCGCGCGATCCACTCGCGCAGCAGTGAATCCACCACGACGTAGCGCGGCCCCTCCTTCAACAGCAGGTCCTGTTTCACCAGTGCGGCGAGCGACGCCTGGATGCTCGACGCGCCGCCGAGCCGGTGCCGCGCGCGCGCGTCGCTGGACAGCAGCTCGCGTCCGTCCTGCAGCACGGCGGCGCGCAGCACGGCGCGCTGCGCCAGCGTGAGCCGCTGCCAGACCGACTCGAATATCGGCTCCTGCTCGCCGAGGAGGCGGGCGAGCGTCTCGTGAAGGTTGTCGAGACCGGTATGACGGACACCCGCGCCACGGGCGTCGTCCCACGTTTCATGCGCCAGCCGCTGCACGTCGTACGGAAGATTGCCGGCCAGGTCGACGATCGCCGCGCCGAGGCCGGGCTCGGGCTTCAGGCCGGTCTTCGAGAAGCGCGCCTCGATGAAGGCGGCGAACACGTCGGGCGGAATCTTCTGGAGACGCATGACGGGACCGGCCTTGTAGAACGGCCGGCGCGGCCCGATCATCTTGTCCATCAGACTGGGCTCGGAGCCGGCGAACACGTAGCCCACCTGCCGCTGCTGCTGCGCCGCCGCGCGCAGCGCGTGCTCGATGCTCCCGCCGTCGAACCCCTCGATGGCCTGGAACTCGTCGAGGGCGACGACGACCTTGCGCTTACGCGCGGCGGCCAGCCGTCCGGGCAGCGCGAAAATCTCGTTGGCCACCCGGTTCACGTCACGCGCCGTGTGCACCAGCGGAAACGCGACGGTGAGACGCCCCAGCCCCGTCTCCCTCGGATCGTACCGAAGCTCCGGCCGCGTCGAGGAAATCGCCTCGGTCAACCACGCCCGCGCGCGTTCCAGCCGCGATTCGACGGCGGCGAGGGCGCGCGCATATCCTTCCAGGAACGCGACGTAGGAGCTGTAGCTGCTGACCGTGACCTCGACCGCCAGGGCGCCGCGGCGCGAGAGGGCGCCGAGCGCCCGGCGGATGAGCGAGGACTTGCCGTAGCGACGGGGCGAGATGAGGAAGACCTTCTGCGACTCGCCGAGGTCCTCCACCAGACGGTCGAGCTCGGCCTCGCGGTCGACGAAGGCGTCGTCGGGGACGATCTCGCCGTACACGAACGGGTTCTGCATGCCGTTACGGTGATCGACGTAATGACTACGTTGAATAACGTAACACAATTCCTGGATCGGGGACCGGGGATCAGGAACCTCGAACGCGATCGAGGGACAGCGTCCCGGTGTAGACGGCCATGCCGGCCACCGCGTCGACCCCTTCTGCATCGAGACGGTCGATCTCCTCCCACGTGGTGATGCCGCCGGCCGCCGTGAGCCGCCGCGCCGTCGCGCGCCGGACCGCCAGGATCGCCGCCATGTCCGTCCCCTGCATGAGGCCCTCGTTGTCGACGTGGGTATAGAGGAATTCCGCGCAGTACGGCTCGAGCGCGCGCACCGCCTCGACGGCGGTGACCGGCAGAATGGTCCGCCACCCGTGAATCGCCACCCGGCCGCCGCGGCTGTCGACCGCGCCGATGACGCGCGCGGGTCCGACCGCCTCGGCGAGCGCGCGCGCGAAACCAAGATCGACTTCGCCGTTGGCGAAGAGCGCCGAGCTGACGATCACGGCATGCGCGCCGGAGGCGAGCACGGCGCGGGCGCGCTCGACGCTCCTGATGCCGCCGCCCACCCGGCACGGCAGCCGGCCGCAGATCATCGTGACCAGCGCCGTGTTGTCGCCGCTCCCCCTGGCGGCATCCAGATCGATGACCTGCACGCGCGGAAACGTCGAGAACCGCCGGATCCACGGCTCCGGGTCGGCGGTTTCGATGGCCAGCTTCTCGCCCTGCACCAGCTGGACGACACGGCCGT
>DATDHP010000255.1:0-19380 GCA_036521515.1 Vicinamibacterales bacterium | reverse complement strand
CACCGCCAGGTAGTGCGCCTCCGACGCCGCGGGCTTGAAGCGCCGCCGGTAGAAGTCGATGACCGTCGCCGTCGAGAGCGAGTTCAGCTCGCCGGCGATCGTGTCGGTCGCCGCCATCAGGATGGCGACGATGAGCAGGCCGATGAGGCCGATCGGCAGCTGCGTGAGGATGAACGTCGGGATGATGTAGTTGACGTCGGTGAACGTCTGGTCGCCCGTGGTGTCCTTGACGAGTGCCGTTGCTTTGCTTCTGACCGCCTGAAAAGCCGTCTCCCGCTCGCGGAACGCCTGTTGCGCCGCCGTGATCCGCGCGTCATCGCCGCTGCCGCGCGCGACGGAGAGCGCCGTCCCGGCGGCGCGCCGCGCCTCGAAGGCGGCGCCGAACTCCGACTGGAGCGACACGTAAGCCGCGGCTGCCTCGCTCTGCCGGAGCCGCTCCTCCTGCACGCGGCTGAACAGGAGCGGCGGCGGCGTGAACACGTAGAACACGAACACGAAGACCCCGAGCAGGAGCACGATGACCTGCAGCGGTATCTTCCAATAGGCGCTCATGAGCAGCGACTGCTTGGCTTCGACCTCCGAGCGGGCGGTGAGATAGCGCTGCACCTGGCTCTGGTCGGTGCCGAAGTACGAGCAGAACAGGAACAGCGCCGCAATCGTTCCGGACCAGAACGTGTACTGGTTGGTGAGATCGAACGAAAAGTCGAAGCTGCGCAGCCGGCCGGTGGCGGCCGCGATGCCCAGGCCGTCGGTGAGCCCGACGCCATCGGGCAGGCCGATCACCGCGGCCGCGATCGCGGCAAACAGTCCCAGCACGATCAGCGCCATGATCTTCACGTCGGTCCAGGTTACGGCCTGGACACCGCCGAACATCGTGTAGACCACGGCGGGCATCGTGATGGCGAGCGCCGTCGCGGTCAGGTTCCAGTCGAGCACGAGCGACAGCACGACCGCCGGCGCGGACACGACGGCGCCGCATGACATCCCGCGCGAGATGAGGAACAACAGGCTGGTGAAGCTGCGCGTCTTGGCGTCGAAGCGGCGCTCGAGGTACTCGTACGCCGTGTAGACGCCGGACCGGTAGAAAAACGGCACGAGCGTCACCGACAGGATGATCATCGCCAGCGGCAGTCCGTAATAGAACTGGATGAAGCGGAGGCCGTCGGTGTATCCCTGCCCCGTGGTGCCGATCATCATGATCGCGCTGAGCTGCGTGGCCATCACCGAGATGCCCGCCGCCCACCACGGAATGCTGCGCTTGGCGAGGAAGTAGCCTTCGAGCTCGTGGCTGTCCCTGGTACGCTTCAGCCCGTCATAGACGATCCAGCCGACGAACCCGACCAGAACCGTCCAGTCTACCCAGTGCATGTCAGGCGCAATCTACCGAGATGATCCCTTCCGCCTGAAGGCGGAAGCCACAGCCGACTATGGGCGAGTCTTGACGATGTGGCTTCCGGCTTCAGCCGGAAGGCAATGGACACGTTGCCGCTCGGCGAGTCCATTTCACGCGAACGCGTGCTGCAGCCACCAGAGCGCCGCGAGCATGATTGTCTGGCTCAGGACGACCCTGATATAGGCCCCCCTCACAGTGCCTGGCTCCGGGCGTGGAGCCGCGCGTCAGCCGAGGCGACGGCATCGCGCACCTGCGCCAGCCAGTTCTCGTCACAATCGAGCAGGTCGCGCGACGCCTTCAGGGCACGGGCGGTCTCGTCCGGCGCCGGTCCGCCGTGCGTGCGCCGCACCTCGACGAAGTGGCGCGGGCTCATGATCTCCGCAATCTGCGCGTCAGTGTACGCGAGCGGCACGCCGAGCAGGTCGCTCGAAATGGACGCCAGCGCCGGGGCGAGCGGCGCGCCTGGCTGCTCGCGATGCGCCTTGAGCAGGCGCCCGGCAATCCCGTGGGCCGTCCTGAAAGGAATGCCGTGTTCGCGCACGAGATGATCGGCGAGCTCGGTCAGCGTGGTGCCGCCCTCGGCCGCGCGCGACTCGAGCCGGGCCACGTCGAACGACGCGCCGCGCATGGCGGCGGCCACGAGCGTGACGGCGCGCAAGGCATCGCGGAACATCGATGCCACGAGCGGCTGCAGGTCGTCCTCGGTGTCGACGGTGTCGCCGTACGGGGTGTTGTGAACGGCGAGCGTGATCGCCGACGCCTGTCCGAGCGCCTTGCTGCCGATGGCGCGCGCGTGCTCCAGCGCCACGGGGTTGCGCTTCTGCGGCATGATGCTGCTCGACTGCACGAGGCCGTCGGCAAGCCGCAAGTACCCGAACTCCATCGTGCACCAGAGCAGCATGTCCTGGACGAAGCGTCCCAGGCCCGCCAGGAGCACCGCCGTTGCCGAGACGCTCTCGAGCAGATAGTCCACCGTGGCGATGCTGCCGTAGGTGTTGCCGGTGGGGCCGTCGAACCCGAGCAGATCGCTCGTCAGGTACCGGTCGATCCGGAAGCCCGTGCCGGTAATGGCGCAGGAGCCGAGCGGATTGCGGTTCGTCGAGGCGTACGCCGCGTGCAGGCGAATCGCGTCGCGCTCGAGCTGCTCGATCACGCCAAGCAGGTAATGCGCGATCGTCGTCGGCTGCGCCGGCTGCGTGTGCGTGTGCGCGGCGAAGACCGATTCCCGGTGCTGCGACGCGAGGTCGACCAGCCCGGCCCTCAGCTCGAGCGACGCGGCGGCGAGCGCCACGATGAACTCGCGCTGCCGCATCCTGTACATTGTCATGTCGATGTCGTTGCGGCTGCGCGCCGTGTGGAGCCGCCCCGCGACATCCTCGCCGCACGCCTTTACCAGCAGCCGCTCGATGTAGAAAAACAGATCCTCGCACGTGCCGTCGTACGGCGTCGACCGGATGTCGCTCAGCGAGATCGAATCGAGCGCCTCCCTGAGCGTCCGTGCGTCGCCGCGACTGACGATGCCGCGATCGGCGAGCATCACCAGGTGCGCGTAGTGGATCGCCATCAGCGGGGCGAGAAAGAGGGTCTTGGCGTCCTCGAAGTTCTCGTTGAGGACCTGGGAGATGTACTCGGGATCGAACCTCACGGTCGTGAACTCAGTTGTTCCCGCTTCTCGGTGCTCACTTCTCAGTTCGTGTTCAACGTTCGTGGTTCAGTTCGTGGTTCGTGGTTCACGGTTCGTGGTTCAGTTCGCGGTTCGTGGTTCGCGGTTCGGGTTCGTGGTTCGGGTTCGTGGTTCGGGTTCGTGGCTCATTGAACCGGGAACCCCGAACCGAACCGTGAACCTTGAACACGAACCGAGCAGCCAGAACCCGGAAGCGTGAACGACATCGATCAGGAGGCGTTATCGCCCAGCCATCGTTCGCGACTGCGGGCCTGTTCCGCGGCGGCATTCGGGTCGATTTCGAGCCTCCACTCGCGCGGCGGCTCCGCTCCGAGCCGCACGTCCAGCCTGTGGAGCAGTTCCCGGCGGGCGACGAGCAGCGTCACCTTGTCCTCGGGCCTGTACTGTTCGAGCCGGGCCGCGAACTGATCGGCCCGCACGCGGAAATCATCGATCGCGACGATCTCGTCGTCGACATTGAGCCCGGCCTCGTAGGCCGGCGTGCCACGGCGGACCTGTGTGATGACGAGGCGGCCGTTGTCATTCCGCGTTGCGGCGCCGAGGTACGCGCGGTTGCTCGGCGCGGCCGGCCGGAAGCGCAGTCCGTAGGTCTTGAGCGCCTCCGCGTAATCGAGCTCCGCGGTTCCGGAAACGGCCGCGTCCCAGAACGGCCTCAGGTTCGTGCCCGCCACCTGCTCCGCCACGACGCGGAACTCGTCCGGCGTAAACCCGCGCGGTCCGGCATATTTCGCGTAGGCCGCCCGCATCACATCGTCGAGGCTGCGGCTCCCCCGGGTGGCACTCCTGATCCTCGCGTCGAGCAGGAACGCAATCACCAGCCCTTTCTCGTAGTAGCTGATCGACACGTTGGTGGAGTTCTCGTCCGGACGGTAATACTTGATCCAGGCGTCGAACGACGCCAGCTCCGCCGACTGGACGAGGCGTCCGGGCGCGGTCTGTACGACCTCGATGTGGTTCGAGAGGTTCTCGATGTACTCGTCGCGAGTCGAGAGACCGGCGCGATGGACGATGAGCTCACCGTAATAGTCCGTCACGCCTTCTGCCATCCAGAGGCTCTTCGTGTGGACTTCGTTCTCGTAGTCGAAGGGCCCGAGCTCCACCGGGCGCAGCCGCTTCACGTTCCACGCGTGGAACAACTCGTGGCTGGCAAGCTCGAGCCACGCCAGGTACGCCCGTCGCGTCCGCGTCGTAAACCGGCTGGTGATCAGCACGGTGGAGTTCAGGTGCTCGAGGCCACCGCCCGGTTCGCTGCCCGTCAGGATATTGATGAAGAGATATTTGTCGTAGGGAAGCTGACCCCAGAAACGGCGCTGTTCGCGGGTGACCGCCTCGAGATCCTTTGCGGCCTTCGCCCCGTCGAACACGCCGGCCTCGCCCTCGTTGACGAGGTAGTGCGCCTTGCCGTCGATCGTGAACTCGTGCACCGCCGGATTCCCAAGGAGGAACGGCGAGTCAACGAGGACGTCAAAGCTGGCCGCACGATAGCGGTGCGGGGCGCCTGGCATCTCGGGCAGTCCGGTCAACGATCGGCGCCAGCCCGGCGGAAGGTTGATGGCGACCTCGTGCGGCCGCGCCATCCCGTCGGGGAGCGTCATGAAGGTCGGCGCCCCGTTGATCAGCGCAAAGCCCGCATCGATCCAGTTCGTCCGCACGGTCAGCTCGCGACCGTACACGCGGTATTTCACCGTGACCGTTCGGGCGCCGCCCGTCGTGACTCGCCAGCGGTTCTTGTCGGACTTCTCCACGTCGCGCGTGCGACCGTCCGGACCCGTCGCCGTTACCGCCTCGACGTGCCTCGAGTACTCGCGCACGAGATACGAGCCGGGCGTCCACACCGCCATCATCACGTCGACGCTGGCACGGCCGTCGGTGGGGACGTCGGCCGATACCTCGACGTAGTGCGTCTGCGGCGCGGGAAAGCTCAACGTGTAACGGATCGGCTCGGCTGACGTCTGCGCGAACGCCGGGGCGGCATGTGTCATGACGAGGGCGGCGAGAAGCAGTCCGTGAATCCTTGCGACCATGTTTCGTATTTTATAGACTTCACAGGGGTTGCGCCGCACGATCCTGATGTCGACCGATCACCGCGTGATCGGGGTGCAGTACGCCCTCACGAGCCTGATCTTCCTGCTCATCGGCTTCGGCCTGGTCGTCATCATCCGGTGGCAATTGGCTTACCCCGGACATCCATCGCCCCTGCCCGGCATCATCCTGCCGAGGTCTGCAACCAGCTCGCGGCCATGCACGGGACGATCGTGATCTTCTTCGTCGAGTACAGTGTGCCCGGCGGCGCTGGACTGCATTCCGCAGAACGAGCGCGCCGGTGTGAAACTCCGGAGTGGCTGGTCCGATGGCGGATAGCCTGCTCGCCCTCTCATGTCCCGTCTGTTACGCGCCTACGGACGCGGTTACGCGAGAGCATGAACCTGGGCATCTTCGTTCTGCTTGGAGTCACCGCACCGGTACTCGCCGGTGTCGCGCGCTTCATGTTGTCAGTGGCGCGACGCTCGAGCATCGCTGTGCTCGAGGGCATCGAGAGCACGCTAAATCGCTGACGATCACAGGGTTTCGAACCGCAGATCAGTCGGCGAAAGCAATTGGCCCGGCGCTTGCTGAAATGTGAAGCGACGGGCAACCGGCCCGCGAGCGGGGTCCCCGGCGCGCATGCTTGCGCGTTGGGGTGCCCAGGAGGAGCTTGGATGGCCAAGCGCAATAGAGTGCTTCCAGCGCGGAAGCAGCGCGACCGGTCCCGGGACGACGAGTCGCTGCTCATACGTTCGGCGGAATCGCTTGGACGGATGATCGGGTCGCTGCAGCGGCAGCTTGATGGCGCCACGCGGCGCCTGTCCGAGACGGCGGACGATGCCACGGAGAGCGTCCCGGACATCCCGCGCGCCGGCCGCGAGGACTCGCGAAAGGGCGGGACGAAGAGGAAGAAGAAGAAATCCGCAACCCGGAAGCGCACGAGGCACAAGGGCGCTTCCTCTGCACGGACCAGTCGCGCGCCGCGAGCGCGCGCTGCCAGAAAGAGTTCCAAGAAGCGCTGACGACAGGCCTTCCTGCAATGCGGTTCTATAATCCGCTGACGCAGGAGGATCTTCCCGGCAATCCTCTGGCGCATGGAGGATTGCTTTTTGGGAGCAGAGTTTCCCCGGATCGACTCGAACCCCGATCTGCTCTCATCCTTTCTCAGCGACGCGGCGCACGTGCCTGGCGGTTACGCCAGCGGCGTGGCGTTTCCACGCGACGTCGGCGAGGTCATCGCGCTGGTGACCGCCGCCGCGCACGTGCTGCCGGTCGGCGCACAGTCCTCGCTCACTGGCGGCGCGACGCCTCGCGGCGACCTCGTGCTCAGCACGCGCGCGCTCACCTCGATCGAGGTCCGCGCGAACCACCGCGTCCGTGCGGGCGCCGGAGTACCGCTCGCGCAGTTGCAGCGCGTTCTCATGGCGGATGGCTTGTATTACCCACCTGTGCCGACTTACGACGGCGCGTTCGTCGGCGGCACCATCGCCACAAACGCCGCCGGTGCGGCGACATTCAAGTACGGCAGCACACGGCGATGGGTGGAAGCGATCACGGTGGTGCTGGCTGACGGCTCCGTGCTCACCGTCGAACGCGGGCAGCAGGCGGCCTCGACGCTCGTCCCGGTGCCCACCTACGTGATGCCGAAGGTCACAAAACTGTCTGCGGGGTACTGCGCGAGCGCGGACATGGATCTCATGGATCTGTTCATCGGCTCCGAAGGCACCCTGGGCGTCATCGTGGAAGCCACGCTCCGCACGATCCCGCTGCCGCGGCGATGCGCCGCATTGATCACGTGCCAGTCCGACGCGCACGCGGTGGCCATCACTGGCGCGCTGCGGGAACAGGCCGCGCGCGCGTGGCGCGGAGAAGGTCCCCTCGATGTCGCCGCCGTCGAGTACATGGATTCGCGCGCATTGGCCGTGGTGCCGGACGAGGCCTTTCAGCGGGCGGCGATACCGCGGCCGCCGCCCGCCGCCGCGCTGCTGCTCGTCCAGATGGAGCTTCCGGCCGACGACGACACATCACTTGGCGTCTTCGCGGATCTGCTCGCCGCGCGTGATGTGGATGACGATCCGACCCTCGCGTTGCCGGGCGACGATCGCGCCGCTGCCCGGTTGTTCGAGCTGCGCGAGGCCGTGCCGTCCAGCGTGAACGGCCACGTCGCAGCCATGAAGGCGCGCGTCCATCCCGATATCGAGAAAACCGCGGGCGACATGGTGGTCCCCTTCGGCCGGCTCGAGGAATCGATTGCGTTGTACAGGCGCGTCTTCGAGCGGCACGGACTGGATTACGCCATCTGGGGCCACGCCTCCGACGGCAACCTGCATCCGAATGTCCTCCCACTGGGGTTGCGGGACGTGCAGGCGGGCCGGGACGCGATTCTCGAGATCGGGCGCGAGGTCATCGCCATGGGCGGCGCGCCGCTCGCAGAGCACGGCGTCGGGCGCAGTGCCTTGAAGCAACATTTGCTGCGCGAGTTGTACGGCGACCGCGGGATCGAAGAGATGCGCGCCGTCAAGCGCGCGCTCGATCCAGGTTGGAAGCTGGCGTCAGGCGTACTGTTTCCGCCCGCGTGAAACTCTGCGCTCTGTTTCCTTGACTTCTCTCGAACCGCGGCATAGGCTCGTTCGTCGCCCACCACGGAGAGCCCGCGTTTTTCAGCTTGGCAACATCGGAGGTGACATGAAAGACAACGGCCTTCTCTCCCGGCATCGATCGTCTTTCAAGAGAAACCAGGCAGACAGTTCGCCCCTGCTCGGCGATCACCCCCATATACACGCCGCTCTCTCGCGCCGCCGCTTCATCGCCCTGGGTGTCGGCGTCGGCGTGGCGAGTGGACTCGCTGGTTCTGACGTCGGTGCTCAACAGGACGCCGACGCAGGCGACGCACAGTTTGACGGGAACATAGAAAGCTGCAGCCCCGCTCCGATTCCCGTTCCAGGGGATCCGAACCTGGGCGGATTGCACCTGTGGCTGCCTGTTCCAGGTGTGGAGCCAAGCGCCATCTTCAACTTCAAGGGTCAGGTCGCCGTGGCCGAGATCTCGGGGATGGGCACCTTGACCAACACGAACACCGGCGGCGAGAGCCGTCTGCCGTTCCTGGCCGACATGCGCTTCATGACCGGCGACTACGTTGGCGTGGACGGAAAGGTTCACGACGGCACATTCGGGTTCGTTTGACTTGACGTCTTCAGGGATCTGGAAGATCCCTCGACGCAGATCGTTGACAACAATCCGGGGATCGCGCGCAATGGCCTCTTCTGGACCATGCCGATCCCTCGAGATAGCGTCCAGGTGAATCGCGGGCGACAACGAGCGCGGATGTGCCTGAGCGAGGCGCTCATGTTGGACATGCACGACCTCAACAACGCAGTGGCGCTCGGTCAGTCCTTCCCCTCGAGCGTCGACTTCCACCTCGAATGGCAGGGAGATCGGCCGCTTCAGACCGTGCGCGACGAAGCGAACCAGTTCGAGTATGACTTCTCCAACGCGCAGGCTGCCATCGCGTGGAACTACTCACGCACTGGCCTTACCTATGTCTCGGACCCCGAAGGGACGACGACACGCTTCGCGGCGCTCGGCTTCGAGCGGAACGGGACGTTTTTCAAGTGAAAGCCGCCGTCGCCGTGACGCGGGGGCCTTAGCCCCCGCGATCAAAACAACAGGCTCACGGCGATCGCGCCCAGACCGACCACCAGCAACCAGAGCGACGCCGGGCCGGCCGGCCCGGTGTCAAGCCCCCTGTCGCCGTCGGGCACGGCAGCGATCACCCGCCCCTGGGCCGAGAACGCGGCGCCGAGGGCGCCGAGCAGGAGCAGCCAGCCGACCGCCAGCGCGACGCGGCCGGCCACCGAGATCGCGCCAGCGCGCAGGCCAAGGGCGACGACCGACGCAATCCACCCCACGAGCGCCGTGCCGGCGAGCAGGCGCAGGCGTCCGAGCTCGCGTTCGGCGGCTTGTCGCCGCAACTCGAGATGCGTCGCTTCGTCCGCGCGCCTGCGCTGTTCCTCGAGCTGCCTGCGCTCGAGCTCCAGGCGCGCGTGATCGCGATCGAACGCCTCCTTCAACGCCGCCACGACGACGTTGGCGAGCGTGGTTTCGAGCTGCGTGCCGAGCGCGGGGGCGGGCGGCGGGTCCGGCTTCGCGATGCTCGTTGACGCCGGCGGCTCGCCTCTCAGGCTGCGCGCCGCGTCGCGGATCGCCATGAGCGCGTCGAACGCCCTCATCAGGGCAGCGAAATTCATGACCTGTATTGTGCGTTCAAATCGTGTTCCGCGACGCCGAGCTCAACCACTCGTCGCGAAACCGGCGTTGCGCCGGCGTGAGCGACTGCCCCGCCTGCTCCGCTGGAACCAGCTCCTGTGTGGGGTCCGCGATGAGCCGCAGGTTGCCTGTGACCCGCTGGCCCCGTCGTTCGAACACGATCGGCACCGTGTCACCGGGACGTCGCGTGCGAATCACGCGTTCCACCTCGGAGGCGCTCGCCGCTGCCACGCCGCCGATAGCGACAATCATGTCGTCCCGTTCGAGCCCCGCTGCGTACGCGGGCGACCCGAGCGGCACGTGATCGGTGACGCGGACCATGCCGCGCGCGTCCTGGAGACGGAGCTCACCGGCGTAACCCGCGCCCTGAAATCGTGGACGCAGGATGAGTCCGGCGCGCGCGAGCAGCCGTGAGTAGTCGGAGACCTCGTGGCCCTGGATGTAGCGCGTGAAGAAATCGTCCGCGAAGGCGCGATCGCCGGCGACGTCGGCCAGCGTGTTCGTGGCATCGGCCATCGTGTACGGATGGTCGACGTAGCCCGGCAACCGCCCGCCAGGCTTGCCATGCTTCAGCCAGAGCGCCCGCATGAAGTGATCGAGCGTGATCCGTCCGTCGCTCCGGTCCCGCAACGCGAGGTCGAGCGCGAGGCCGATGGCTGCTCCCCACGTGTAGTACGAGATGAACGTGCTGTCGAAATTGCTCCGATCGATCGAGGTCGCGGCGTCGAAGAACGGCGCGAACCGGCTCATCTCCTCGGCGGTGCGGATCCGGCGCCCCGGCTGCAGCGTCACCGTGTTGATCGTCCCGGCGGCGTTGTCCAGGTAGTCGGCCAGGCTCATGAGACCGGCGCGTCTGAGGACGAGCGCCTCGTAGTAGCTGGTGAACCCTTCCGCGAGCCACAGCTCGCCCGACACATTGGCGTCTTCGAAGTTGAACGGCTCGAGTGACCGCGGCCGGATGCGCTCCACGTTCCAGACGTGGAAGAACTCGTGCGAGATGGAGCCGAGGAGACCGAGGCGGTTCGTGCGGATCGTCGAGGGACTGCTGAGGGACGTGCTGTTGCGATGTTCCATCGCGTCGCCGTTCGCCCACGGCAGGTAGTCGGCGATGAACGTGTAGGTGTTTCCCTCGAACGCTGGATACTCGCCGAACACGTGGCGGGCTTCGGTCACCACCTTCTGGACGTCGCCGGCGAACGAATCCAGATCCGCGTCCGTGCCCTGGTGATGAGCCGCGAACCTGAAGAGCGGGTTTCCAGGCGCACCGGGTACGCGAAAGGTCCGGAGGCTGAAGCCGCTGAATTCGCTGGGGCTGTCCATCAAGTACTGCAGATTCGGGGCGGTGAAGGTGAAGGCATCCGGGCCAGGAAACAGTTGTGTTGCGACGCGCCATGACGCGCCCGCGGGCGGCTCGAAGCGGACCGTGGCGCTGCGCAGCTCGAGGCCGCGCGCCCACATCAGGGCCGCTGGCATGTTGATGTGCGCGTGCGTGCTGTCGATGCCCAGGTAGGTGCCATCCACGCGGTCTCCGAAGACGTCGTAGGTGACACGGACGTTTCCTGCGTGCCCGGCGACGTCCCACTGGTGCAGGCTGGGACGCGTCACGGTCAGCGGCATGCCGGCCGCGTCGGTCACGCGCACGTTGTAGACGTTCTTGGCGAATTCGTGCAGTGCATACCGTCCGGGGGACGAGCGGCTCATGCGCAGCTGCAACACGCCCGCGGGCACGCCGGTGAAGGCGATCTCCACCTGCATCCACCGGTGCTCGGGCTGCGGAAAGGAGAGGCGATACTGGACGGGCGTCCCCGCCGAAGAAGCCCTCGCGGCGGCGGCCTCCTGCACCGCCGCTCCAGGCTGGCGCGCCGCGGCAGCGCCCGGCAGCACCAGCAGCAGAGCCAGGAAAGCACCGTGACGAAGTGCGGCACCCATGGGTGCTAGCATACGCCGTGTCGAAACTCCTCGCGCTCGATGTTGCCGTCCTTCCGACTCCGGCCGTGCGCGCGCGTGCGCTGGAGCTCAGCGCCGCGCTTCCGCTTTCCGAGTCACACGGCCTGCGGCTCGACGACGAACACATGCCGCACGTCACGCTGACGCAGCAGTTCATCCGCGCGGAAGAGCGCGAGATCGCGTTCGAAAAGATCGACGAGGTGCTGCGGGGACAGCGGCCGCTGAGGCTCGTTGTCACGGGTGGGGGCAAGGGCAGCAGCTCTGTCTGGATGGCCGTCGAGAACTCCCGGGAACTGCAGGACCTGCACGAGCGGCTGATGGCGGCGCTGCGAGGCGTCGAGCGGGCGGGCGGCACGCCGGCCGCGTTCTTCGGCGGCAGCGCCCGCACGGGTGACGTGCTGTGGGTGTCGAGCTATCGGGCCGAATCGAGCTTCGCCGGATTCACGCCACACATCACACTCGGCCACGCGCAACATCCTCCTGTCGTCGAGCGCATGACCTTTCAGGCGTCCATCATCGCCGCATGCCACCTGGGCCGCTTCTGTGCGTGCCGGGAGATCTTGAGAACGTGGATGCTGTGAGGGGCCTTGCACCCCCCACGTAGCCGCGGAGACGCTGTGACGCGGAGGAATCAGGCCAAATTCTCTCCGCGCCTCCGCGACTGCACCCCACCGCGCAAGCGTGCGCGGCGGGGCCCCGCGACTCCGCGGCCCGTGGATGATGCTCTACGCCAAGGCAGACTATCGCCGCGCCTGCGTCGAGTACTCCTCGCCGCCGACGTGCACGCGCCGCTCGACCTCGTCGAATCCTGCGGCCGCGGCCGGCTCGGGCCAGGCCAGCGCCACCACGATCGCCACGACAAACGACAGCGGGATCGAGACGAGGCCCGGGTTGCGCAACGGAAAGATCGCCGTGCTGTTGCCGAGGATGTCGATCTGGATCGTCGGCGACAGGTAAATCAGCAGGAGGCTCGACGCCGTGCCCACGAGCATGCTCGTCTGCGCCCCGCGCGTCGTGAACTTCCGCCAGAACACCGAGAGCACGAGCGCCGGAAAGTTCGCGCTCGCGGCGATGGCGAACGCCAGGCCGACCATATAGGCCACGTTCTGACCTCTGAACGCGATGCCGAGCACGATGGCCAGCGCGCCGAGCACGAGCGTCGACACGCGCGCGACGCGCAGTTGCTCGTGTTCCGACACATGGCCGCGCTTGATCACGTTCACCCACAGGTCGTGCGAGAGGGCCGCCGCGCCCGCAAGCGTAAGCCCCGCCACCACGGCCAGGATCGTCGCAAAGGCCACCGCGGAGATGAAGCCGAGAAAGGCCTCGCCGCCGACCGCTTCCGCGAGAAGCGGCGCGGCCATGTTCCCCCCGGCGTCGATGGCGCGGATTGCAGGCTGTCCGACGATCACCATCGCGCCGAATCCGAGGATGAACGTCAGCAGGTAGAAGAAGCCGATGAACGCCGTGGCGTACGTCACCGACGATCGCGCGGTGCGTGCGTCCTGCACGGTGTAGAACCGCATCAGGATGTGCGGGAGCCCGGCCGTGCCCAGCATCAGCGCGACGCCCAGCGACAGGGCGTCGAGCGGATCCGACACGAGGCGGCCGGGTCCGAGCACGGCAACCCCGTACTGACTGGCGGCCGCCTGGAACAGCGCCAGCGGGTTGAACCCGAATCGCGCCAGCGCGAGCAGCGCCAGCAGGAACGCACCGGACAGGAGCAGTACCGCCTTGACGATCTGCACCCACGTCGTCGCGAGCATCCCGCCAAACAGCACGTAGGCGAGCATCACGCCGCCGACGATCGCGACGGCGGTCTCGTAGGGCAGCCCGAACAGCAGCCGGATCAGGTTGCCCGCCCCGACCATCTGCGCGATGAGATAGAAGGCGACCACGGCGAGCGAGCCCATGGCCGCCGCCACGCGCACCGGCACCTGCCGGAGCCGGAAGGCGACAACGTCCGAGAAGGTGTACTTCCCGAGGTTCCGCAGCGGCTCGGCGATGAGGAACATCACAATCGGCCAACCGACCAGGAAGCCAATCGAATAGATCAGGCCATCGAACCCGGAGAGCGCCACGAGGCCGGCGATCCCGAGGAAGCTGGCCGCGCTCATATAGTCGCCGGCGAGCGCCAGGCCGTTCTGGAGCCCGGTGACCCGTCGTCCTGCCGTGTAGAACTGCTCCGTACTGCGCGTGCGCCTGGCTGCAACGTAGGTGATGCCGAGCGAGATGGCGATGAAGATGAAGAATCCGGCGATCGCGACGAGGTTGGGCTGGCCGAGGGCGCTGCTCATCGGTCCCTCCGCAGCCCGGCGATTGCGGTGTCGTAATGCCGGTTGGCCCAGCGCACGTACACCAGGATCAAGACCCACGCGGCGACGATCACCAGCGCGCCCAGCAGGATGCCCAGGCTCAGCCCGGGCACGATGATGGTGGTCATGAGTGACTCGCCATAGGCAATCAGCAGGATGAAGCCAAAGTACAACACCATCATGGTGGCGGTGAGCGTGCCGGCCACCCGCCGCCGCGCCGCATCGAGACGCCGCAGGTCTGAGCTTTGTGTCATGGGGGTAGGAGTATAAAGAAGATCGATGACGGTTGCGCCAGCGCGTCCCGCCTCCACCGTCGTGCTGATTCGGCCGTCCGCCTCGCGGTTCGAGGTCTTTCTGGTCCGACGCCACGAAAACATTGCGTTTATGGGGGGCGTGACCGTTTTCCCGGGCGGACGGGTGGACGCGGCGGATAACGTGGCCGAGCCTGGTGAACTGGCCGACAGGCTGGCGGTGGCGATCGAGCGCATGGACGGGATACGGCCCGCGCATGCGATCGCGCACCACCTGGCCGCGTCGCGGGAGCTGTCCGAGGAATCGGGCGTCCGGATCGACCCTCACGACCTGACGCCGTTCGCGCGGTGGGTGACCCCGGAATTCCAGCCAAAACGGTTCGACGCATGGTTCTTCCTGGCAATCGCGCCCGCCGGCCAGGCCGCGGCGCACGATGGCGTGGAGCACAGCCACAGCGCCTGGATTGACCCGGCGGAGGCCATCGAGATGTGCCGCAGAGACGAGATCAGCCTCGCGCCGCCGACCTGGACGACATTGCGCAAGCTGAGCTCGTTTGCCAGCGTCGAGGAGGCCACGCAGTGGGCCGTGCAGATACGCATCGTCCGTGTGCAGCCGGCCTTCGTCGAGCGGGAGGGCAGCCGGATCCTGATGCTCCCGGGCGACCCGCTGTATCCGGCCGCCACCGGCTTCGAGGTCCCACCCGAGACGCGCTTCGTGATGAGGGATGGCCGGTGGACGCCCGTGAATACTTCCGGCTGAAGCCGGAAGCCACAATACAGGTGTAGCTCGGCTTTCTTGCAGTGTGGCTTCCGCCTTCAGTTGTGGCTTCCGCCTTCAGGCGGAAGGAGGGGCCAGCGGCAACGGATGGGTTTTGATGGTCCTCAGCACCACGTCCGCCATCATGTCGAGAAAGAGCGGATCGTCGTTGACCGCTGCCGCCCGAGTCATCGGCAAGCCGACTTCCCGACAGACCTGCGCCGCCTCGCGGTCGAGGTCGTACAGCACCTCGATGTGATCGGCGACGAAACCGATCGGGCAGAGCACCGCGGCCTGCAAGCCGGCTTCGCGCTCGCGCCGGAGGTACTCGCAGACGTCCGGATCGAGCCACGGATCCTCGGGACGACCGCTTCGGCTCTGGAATACGAGCGTCCACTCCGCGATAGTCGCCCGTTCCGCAACCTGACGACATGACTCGCGCAGCTGTTCGCGGTAGCAAGACTGTTCTGCCATGCGCAACGGAATGCTGTGCGCGGTGAAGACCAGCCGTGCGGCGGCGCGGACATCGTCCGGCAGCTTCTCGATCGCCTTCCTGACATGTTCCGCGTTCGCCTCGATGAAGAGCGGGTGATCGAACCAGCTCTCGACGTACGTGACGTCGACGTCGCCGCCGGTATCGTGGCGCAGTCCGTCTCGCGCAGCGATGACGTTGTCGCGATACTGCTGGCAGCTCGAGTAGGAATGATGGGCGGCGGCAATGAACCCGATCGCATGCCGCGCCCCATCCTCGTACATCTGGTGCAGCGTGTCGGCGATGAAGGGGTGCCAGTTGCGCATGCCCACGTAAACCGGCAACGGGTGTCCGGCTGCGGCGAGCCGGGCGCGCAGCCCTTCCGCCTGCCTCCCGGTCAGAGCGGTGATGGGCGACACGCCACCAAAGAGCTCGTAGTGATGCGCAACCTCCTCGACGCGCTGCGGCAGGACGCGCCGGCCGCGGAGCACGTTCTCGAGGAACGGCCGGACGTCTGTCGGCCCCTGCGGCCCCCCGAACGCGATGATCAGGACGGAGTCGAACATCTCGCGCGATTGGAAGGCGCAGTCATCGGTCTGCCTGGCGCCTGCAATCGCAGCTGGCTACTTCTTCGCGACGACCGGCGGCGCGGCCGCAAGGGTAACGGCCTTCGCGGTCATGTCCTTCTCCCCGACGACTTCGACGACGATGCGCTCGCCGGCCTTGACGGACGCGCCGTCCACCTTCTGCTTTCCCCGCACGAAGGTCGTCTTTGCGTTGAGCACGACCGTCACCGTCTTCCCCTCCGGCGTCTTCAGCTCGACCTGGTTGTCGTTGCGCACGGTCACGGTGCCCATGACCTTGTGCACGTGGCCCTCGTGCGCGCGAACAGCAACCGGGATGGCCAGTGCCGCGACCAGAATCGCTCCCAGGACGAAGGATCGTCTCATCAGCCTGCTCCTCATCGGGAAGTATGCCTCATTTGCCCTCGAGAAACCGCTGTTCCTCGATTTCCTGCCTGATCTCCTCCGGTGGCCGCGGGTTCATCGCGGCCATTTGCTCGATCTCCCCGGCGGTGAGCTGCGGCAGCCGCCTGAGGAAGTGGACCAGCTGCCAGCTCGCTTCCTCTCCTTCGGCCGTTCCCGTGCTCCATGCCGGCATCCCCGTGAACCGGATGCCGTGTTCGACGATGTAGAACAGCTCGCCGTCGGTCAGGTCCTGCGTCGCCGCGAGCCGCATGTCCGGAGATGGCGGGAACAGGTTCCTGCCCATCTCCGTGTTGCCGCTCCCGTCGTTGCCGTGACATGACGCGCAATGATCCGCAAAGTGCGCCAACCCGGCGCGAACCGCCTCCTCGGTCCGTGCCACGGGACTGGCGCGTTCGCGATAGGACGCGGGAATCGCCCACGAACGCGCCATGCGTGCGACTGCCGTCTCCACGCGGCCGGGTGTGCCCTGCGCCGTCAGGCCCGTGACCCTCGCGTATCCCAGCACCAGCCCGATGGCGACGGCTGCGACAGCCAGAACGAGCCCAATCGCCTTGCCAGCGTTTGCCATGAGCTGGTCTCCCCCTCGCACGATTCGCCGCACCCGGCCCGACCCGCCCCACCCGCCCTACCGATGCGCCGCAGGCCGCATCGTCACGAAGAGGCCGATGCCGAGGTTCACGCGGTGCCCATACGCGGCTGACAACGCGGGCGGCACAATGCTGGCGGAAATGCTTGCGCCGAATCCGGGCCTGAGACCCGACCGCGCCTGCAAGTATCGCGTGTAACCCGCCTGCAGCTTCGCCACGGTAAATACCTCGTCGGTGCCGTGGATGTCGAGATCGTGCGCCGGCTTTCCGCCGACGTCGATCCTGCCGAACCAGACGTCGCGCTCCTCCAGCGTCAGCGTGCTTTCGAGAAGGAACGCGTGGGAGGCCCCGCTTTCTTCCTCGTTGCGCCCCCAGGCCACGGTCGTCGCCCACAGGCTTTCGGCCCGCAACGCCCGGTGATACGTGGCCGAGGCGGTGACGCGATCAACGCTCGTTCGCGGCTCGCCGGCGGGGCCGCCTTCGGCCTCCTCGAGACGACCTGCTGACACCTGCAGGGCGAGCGACGGCGTTGGCGTGAACGACAGGCGGCCGGCCACCGAATCCAGTGCCGCAAGGTCGAGGTCCGCGCGATGCTCGTCCGGTTCCCGCCCGTTGAACGCCGATGCCTCAGCCTTCCACGTGCTGCCATACACGGCACCCGTGACGACGCCGAAGGTGATGTGAGTGGCGTCGAGCCAGTGATGCGACGTGGGCGCCAGCGGATTCGGCATCGCTGAAAGACGGTGCGGAAAGGCAACGGGACCCAGGGCAGGCTCGCCGGCAGGACCGCCGTAGAACTGCCACCTCAATGAGGAGCTCAAGGGCCGGTCGTATTCTGCGACGAGCTCCATGACCAGATCGTGCGGGTGTTGTCGATCGTGAATCGCTTCGCCGTCGCACACTTCCCCGGTGGCGAGCAGATCGGGATAGCCGCAGCCCGGAATGGTCCAGGACTCCATGCTGAGCATGCCGCGGAAGCCGAGGCGGCCGCCGCGGACCTCGCGCCTGGCCATTCCCATTACCCAGTTGATGCTGCCCGCTTGAGTACTGCCGCGCTCCCCGCCCTCGTAAAGGAACTGCACGAACCCGTTGCCGTGCCACATGAGCTGCCATGCCCCGAGTTGTTGGTGCAGCCCGTACATCGGCGTGGCTTCCGGCAGCCAGGCGGTGCCGGAGGCATCGCGCGGGGAAAACAACGCCGCGGTTCCGGGACCGTGACCCGCATGCCGGGTGTGGTCTTCCTGCGGCGGCGCCGGCTGTTGATGCTGCTCGTGACCTGGCGCTGGCGCCTGTTGTCCAGCAAGCGCGGGCGCGGTGACCAAGGCTGTCAGAAAGAAGCCGATCGAAATCGAACGAAAAACGACACTCCTGGCGTACATCCACTCACTCCCCGACAAGAAGAGGCTGCTGGGTCGGGTGAAGAGCGGACGATCAGATGCGAAGCTGTGTCCGGATGAGCAGGCGGTCGGCGGGGCGGGACCTCGTGCCGCCCTGAGACGTCTGTCGCGCGTCGCCGCCGAGCGACGTGGGCAATTCCACGAGCGCGAAGCCTGCTGGCATCAGGAGCTTGGCCGCCTCCAGGATTGCCGTCGAACCTTCGTCCTGACCATGGCACGGTGCGGCAGCAGCCCCGGCGAGAGCAACGACTCCGGCAGCGGGCCCTTGCTCGTGACATCCGGTCGCAGCCGCATGCGATTGATGGTGGGCCGCCTCGGCACATGCCAGCTCGCAGACAGCGGTGCTCACCGCTGGTCCAACGAGAACGAGCACGAGGAGGAACGCCACAGGGCGCATGGCCATGGATGAATTACACTACCACCCTTCAGCCTTACAGGCGCGCCCTTTTCAACCGCAGCGCGTTGGCGATAACTGAAACGGCGCTGAACGTCATCGCCGCGCTCGCGATCATCGGGCTGAGTAACCACCCGAAAAAGGGATAGAAGCACGCCCGCGGCAACCGGAACGCCAAGCACGTTGTAGATGAATGCAAAGAACAGGTTCTGTCGAATGTTCCTCATCGTTGCCCGGCTCAGCCGGCGCGCCCGCGCGATGCCGCGAAGGTCGCCTTTCACGAGCGTGACGTCGGCGCTCTCCACCGCGATGTCAGTACCGGTGCCCATTGCGATGCCGACGTCGGCCTGCGCCAGGGCCGGTGCGTCGTTGATGCCGTCGCCAGCCATCGCCACGCGCTGGCCTTGCTGCTGCAGGTCACGGACGACAGCAGCCTTTTGATCCGGAAGTACTTCTGCATCCACGTCGCCGATCTCTCCACGGGAATCGGCTCACCCGTGACCATCGACTCGTCCACCGTGCTGGCCCCTTCGACAACGATGCCGTCGACCGGCACTCGCTCACCGGGCCGTACACGTAACCGGTCGCCGACCTGGACGTGCTCCAACGGGATGCCGCGTTCAGCGCCGTCGGCGTCAATCCGAGCCGCCGTCTTCGGCGCCAGACCGAGCAGGTTGCGGATTGCCGCGCTCGTTCGGCTCCGCGCCCGGAGCTCCAGCACCTGTCCTACGCTCGTCGCGCTATGGGTATGATGAAGTGTCGTCATGGCAGCTCCCGGCCCGGCGCTGTGCCGGCCCGTCTACCTGTATGACGCACGACCCGCGCCGGTCATTACAGGGCGCAGTTTTGCCGGCGGGTTCAGATGGGCATTGCGGGCGAAGAGGAACGGCAGGTGCAGTTCAG
>DATDHP010000254.1:0-4431 GCA_036521515.1 Vicinamibacterales bacterium | reverse complement strand
GAGCATCGACCTCAGCGACCGTGGTGTGTGCCCGGCCTGTGCAGCCAACCCCAACCGGCAACGAGAACGAAAAGCACAACGCTCGACCGTGGAGTCAGGTCAAGAACCCAGTTGGGAGTGGGATTTGCTTTCCGCGGTCTGGCGCCGCTTCGAGCTGGGCTGCGCCGTGGGCATGCTCGGCCGAATCCTTTCGAGGCTCGCCCCGGTCGCATTCGTAATGATGAGCTCATCGACGGGTCCGCGCCTGCCTGCGTGGGAGTTGATGGCGCGACGGGCCGGCACTCTGCGCACAACGAGCCCGGCGTTGGCCGCCTCCGTGGTGGAGTAGCCCGTCTCGATTTCGGGGGCGCTGGAATTCGAGACCACGACGGTCGCTCCGCGGCGCGCTGCCGCGATGACCGCCTGCTGAAGGCGGACGTGATCGAAAGGCGAGAATCCACCAGCTGTGTAGTGCGCGAAGTTCGCCGTGCGGCTCAAAGGGGCGTACGGCGGATCGCAGTAGACGAAGTCGCCCGGTCCCGCCTCCGCGAGGGCGCCATCGAACGACCCGCGCTCGATCGTCACGTCGCGACAACGCCAGGCCGACGAGATGGCGCGAAGGTGAGTGACGTCGCAGATACGCGGGTTGACGTACCGGCCGGCGGGAACATTGAACTCCCCGTCACGATTCTGCCGGAACAGGCCGTTGAAGCCAGTGCGATTCAGGTAAATCAGCATCGCGGCCATGTCAGGTGTGTACTGCCCCCGGAGGCCGCCAGCCGCGCGCATGATGTTGAAGCGATCGCGGACGGCGTAATAACACTCGCTCCCGCGCCGGCCATGTTCCCGGGCGAGCACCCGCAGCGCCCGAATGACGTCCTCGACATTGTCGCGGACCGCCACGTAGCACCCTACCAGGTCGGGACTGATGTCGACGAGTCTCGCGCGACGGCCCGCGAGCCGGCCGGTGTTCAGGAGGTCGAAGAACACAGCGCCGCTGCCAACGAACGGCTCGATATAACGACTGAACTGGGCCGGATAGCAGGTCCGGAGGTGGGGGAGCAACTGTCGTTTGCCGCCGGCCCACTTCAGCAGGGGCCGGACGGGAGTTGGGGCGTGCATCGGCACGCCCCAATTTATCGGATCGTCGATCCGCGCGAAAGCCCTCAGTGCCCGGAGCCGGAAGTCCGGAGCCGAAGCCCCTGTGTCTTGCGACTGATTGCGTCACACCGAGATGAGACACCGAGAAAACCGAAGAAAATCAAGCTCGGTGCCTCGGTGTGTCGAGATCCTCGACTCGAGTGAATCCAGGTGTATGACCTCCAGCCCCTATCTCATTGAGCGGTTCCTCGATGCGGCGACCTGCCGGCGCATCCGCGACCTGATGGACCGCGGGGCGATCGAGCCGGCCGAAATTCTCGAGGATACGATTGCGCTCGACGAGGAGGTCCGCCGCGCGACGTCGATCGAGGTCGACCCGGCCGTGGTGGCGGCGATCGAGCAGCGGCTCGACAGGACACGCGAGGAGGTCGAACGATTCTTCGGTCTCACGCTCACCTCGCGTGAGGGCGCGAACTTCCTTCGATACGGCGCGGGCGGTTTCTACCTGCCGCACGTGGATCGCGCGGCCACGGACAGCTGGCCTGACGCCGCGCGACGGCAGATTGCGCTCGTCGTGTTCCTCAATTCGTCGCTGCCGGCGCCCGGCCCCGGCCAGTTCAGCGGTGGCGAGCTGTGCCTCATCGACGCGCGCGTGGACGTGACGCCGCGCGAAGGGATGCTCGTCGCGTTCGATGCGGGCATGCTGCACGAGGTCGCGCCGGTGGGACAAGGGACGCGCGACGTCATCGTCGACTGGTTTTATTGACGCGCTGCCGCTCCAACGAACCACGGAGACACAGAGACACAGAGACAAATGAAGAAACCTCTGTGCCTCCGTGCCTCTGGGTTCGTGGCCGTAACAGCGTGTCAGTTGATGGCGGACATCCAATCCACGATGATGCCCGCTCGCGCGCTCGCGGCGCGTGCCACCGGGACGATGGCGAGCACGCGATCGCTGAGCGCAGCGGGCGCGTAGTCGCGGACGCCAGGAAGATCGGCGACGCGCGCCGCGGGGCTGAAGGACACGTCGTTGCCTTGCTCCGCCAGCCGGGTGTGCATCAGCGCCCCGTCACGGAGGAAGAACAGACCGGTGCCGTCGCGCCGCCAGCGCGGACGTGTGCCGCCGGCCGACGTGACGCGCCACCTGCGACCGTCCTGCGGCCAGCGCTCCACGAAGATTTCAGGCCGTCCCGGCTCATCGCTGACGTACGCCACCCATCGCCCGTCCCGCGCCCAGCGCGCGTCGGACTCGTTGAAACCGCCTTGCGCCACCGCGC
The DNA here is from genome assembly GCA_036521515.1 of Vicinamibacterales bacterium. Lineage (GTDB taxonomy): Bacteria > Acidobacteriota > Vicinamibacteria > Vicinamibacterales > UBA2999 > Gp6-AA40. The sequence continues at coordinate 2,074 of DATDHP010000254.1, read as the reverse complement.
GGCGGCTCCCGCCCGCCACGTCGAGCGCCCAGACGTCATACCCGGTGCCGACCCCGGGGGCGTGAAAGAGCAGCGTCCCTCCGCGCCAGTCGGAAGGCGTTTCGTCGAGCTCCGAGCGGAGCACGGCCTCGTCCGATCGTTCGGAGAACTGCGGCGGTCGCGCGAAGACGTTTGGCTGCCCGCCTTGCATCGACCGGAACGCGATGCGAGAGGCGTCCGGCGACCACACGGGGTCGGAGTCTGGCGACAACGACAGCGTGACGCGGCGGGGCCTGGACGACGTGTCGAGCACGGGGATCGCGAAGACGTCGAGCGTCCGCAACAGCGGGTCCAGCATCGTCACCGCGGCGACGCCGTCGTCGGGCGACAGGCGGACCTGCCAGTAGTCGCCCGGCTCGGAGACGCTGCCGGCCCGCTGCCCTTGCAGGTCGAACCATACGAGCTCGCGTGGGCGCGGCGATGCGGCGGCCCACGCCAGCAACCGCGGCGATGCGGCAAAGAATGCCCGTCCCGTTCCGGACAGGCCGACGTCGAAGGCGAGGCGGGCGGCGCGGCCGATGAGCGCTCCGCGCTCGGCGTCGACCTGCTGAGCGCTCAGCGCGCCATCCGACACGTGGACGAGGACGTTGCCGACGATGGCGGCATGCCCGGACGTCCGGGCGAGGTCGATCTCTCCGCCACGGCGAGCCAGTCGCACAATCCGGCGGCCGCCGGCGATCACAGCCACATACAGGAAATCTCCGCTGTTCCCGACGGCGTCGGGCGCGACGTGCGCGAGATCGCCCGCGCGCAGCGTCGTCGCCTCGCTCACGACACCTTCCCGCAGGCGCTTGATGGTTCCACCGGCGTCAGGCGCGAACAGCAGCGACCCGTCCGGGAGCCACGATGCGCCCGAGGGCGAGCGCGCGTCGGCGAGATCGCGGACCGAACCGTCCCGAATCGCGATCTGTCGCAGCTTTCCGCCCGCGAAGAACGACACGACACCGCCGCCGCGCTTCCACGCCGGCATGCGGGCGCCGTCGGTGCCCTTCAACACCTCGGCGCGATCGGCGTCGAGCGCCCGCAGCCAGAGCGACGGGACACCCTCGGATGTGGCCACGAAGACCAGGTCGCGGCCGCCTGGCGACAGCGCGGCGTCGAGGATGTCGTCGCCGGCGCCAAGCTCCGCGCCCGGCGGCGGATCGATCGACGCCCGTACGGGAGGCGCTGGGGGCGGAGGCGCGTCCCGCGTGCGGCGCACGGCGGTGAACGCGAATGCCGCAAGCATCGCGGCGAGGACGATCGTCGCGGCCCGCCAGATCATCGCGTCAGCACAACGACCGCTTCGACGTGTGTCGTGTGCGGAAACATGTCCACCGGTTGAATCGACAGGATCGTGTAGCCGCCGCGCACAATCGACAGCAGGTCGCGCGCGAGCGCCTCCGGATTGCACGAGACGTAAATCGCGAGAGCGGGCTGCACGCGCCGGAAGACGTGCTCGAGGACGGCCGGCGTGCAGCCTGTGCGCGGCGGATCGAGCACGACGACGTCGGCCGCCCTGATCGCGCGGAGCGCAGCCTCGACCGGCTCTGCCACGAACCGGCATCGTTCCGGCGGAATGCGGTTCAACCGCAGGCTGGCCTGGCCGTCGGCCACCGCTGCGCGGTTCTCTTCGATGGCGATCACCGTGTGATCGCGCTTCGCGAGCGGGAGCGCGAACAGCCCTGCGCCGGCGTACAAGTCAACGACGCGTGTCCCGGCAGGCACGGCGTCGAGCACGAGTCTGGCCAGCATCTCGGCTGCGCGCACGTTCGTCTGGAAGAATGCCGTCGGCGACACGACAAAGGACACACCGTTGACGACCTCGCGTACGCGGGCAGGTCCCGCGATCCGTCGCGTCTCCGGGCCAAAGATGAAGCCGTCGTCTTTCGGATGCACGTTGACGTGCAGCGAGGTTGGCGCCTCTGGTGCGCCCTCGATCGCCTGCCGGGTCGCCGTGCGCAGTCGCCGGTCGGCGTCGCTCGTGACGACGAGCGTGGCCATCATCTCGTCGGTGTTGCAGCCCACGCGGATCGCGATGGCGCGGAGCACGCCG
>DATDHP010000253.1:0-1891 GCA_036521515.1 Vicinamibacterales bacterium | reverse complement strand
GTAGAAGATGTTGGCGGCGAGCAGCAGCGCGCTCACGCCTTCGCCGGCGCGCACGTCGGTGACGAGCGACAGGCTGCGATCGAGCCAGCTCTTGCGCGGAGGCTGCGGAAACGTTTCGACAACAGGCGGCATGGCGTCCCTACAGTGCGGCGACCGCGCGCGGGGCGGGCTCGGCCGTCGGCACGATGGAGAGGGGACCCGTGAGATCGGGCAGGTGCGTCTCCCACCACAGCTTCGCCATCGACTGGTCCCAGCTCTTGCAGACACGGGACCCGTCGCACATGCGGAGCAACGTCTCGGCGCTCTGCGGACGCAGGTTCGGATCTTTCTGGAGGCACGCCAGTACGAGCTGGTCGAGCTCACGCGGAATCGGAAGCTCGGTGCGCTGCGACGGCGGCACCGGCTGCGCGTGCACGTGCTGCATCAGCATCTTCATGGGCGTCTCCGCCTCGAACACGAGCTGGCCCGTCAGCAGATAATACGCGACGCAGCCGAGCGCATACACATCGGCGCGGCTGTCCACGTCCGCGTCGCCGAGGACGATCTCCGGCGCCATGTAGGCCGGCGTCCCGGTCGTGGTGTGATCCAGCGTCAGCAGCGATTCCGAATCGCCGCCGCGCTCCCGCAGCTTGACCAGGCCGAAGTCGAGCACCTTCACGAAATCGTACTCGAGTCCCATGCGGCAGACATAGATGTTCGCCGGCTTGATGTCGCGGTGCACCATGTGGCGCGCGTGCGCGTCCGCCAGCGAGTGGCACACCTGCCGCAGGAGGAACGCCGTGCGCTCGGCCGACACCGGACCGAACTCGCGTACCAGCGTCTCGAGGTCGCGCCCCGCCAGCAGCTCCATCACGTAGTAGAACGTGCCTTCGTCGGTCACGCCGAAATCGAAGACGTCGATGGTGTGGGGTGAATTGAGGGAAGCCGTGGCCTGCGCCTCGCGCTCGAAGCGGCGCAGCATCACGCGCGCCTCGGCGTCGTTGCGCGCGCCGAGCACCTCCGGCCGCACCAGCTTGATGGCGGCGCCGCGCGCGAGCAGGCGGTGCCGCGCCTCCCACACCTCGCCCATGCCGCCCTGCCCGAGCGGGCGTACGAGCTGGTAGCTGCCGAGCTCCTGCGCTTCGCGCAGCCGCTTGCCGAGGCGCTGCAGCAGGCGCGCCGGCACCGCGGCAATCAGGGCGCAGCTGAAGTTCGGCAGGCTCAGGATGATTGCGTACGGGACCGACACGACCGGGTTGCCCATCGCGTAGGCCAGCCACAACGCGAGCGGGTCCATGGACGCCGCGATGAGTGAGGCCACGAGCATCTTGCGCGGCGACGCCGGCGCGATCACCGCATAGACGAGAATGGCCACGGTGATCCACGACAAGTGAATGGTCTGCTCGGGCGGCGGCGGCAGAACCCACGTGTTCAAGACCGCGACGCCCATCGCGTTCCAGACGAGGAACCCGAGGCCGGCGTCGGCCTTGCGCCGCGGGGAGTCGCCGCTGAAGCGAACGTAGCCCCACATGAACAGGGCAATCACCAGGCCGGTGATCTCGACCGCCCCGGCCTTCATCGAGACGTTCGCTCCCCAGACCAGCGGCGCAAGGGCGAAGTCGATGAAGAGGCCGAGCGCCCACAGGCCGGCAATGATGCCCGCCAGCGCCTGGAGGCGATAGACCTGCTCCTCGAGCACCTCATCGGGAAGGCTCGTCGTCCGGCCGCTGTCTCGTGCCGGCAGCGGTGTCCGCGCCCGGCACACGATCCGTCTCAGTTTGTCGTCTGCCATGACTCTGCCCGCCCGGTACGCCGCGTCAATTCCTGGAGCTGTTCGAGCGACGGCCAGAGGCGCTCGCGAATCGCCGGTGGCAGCACCTCATCGAGATACTCCAGCGCCGTGCCGCGCAGT
>DATDHP010000252.1:0-7323 GCA_036521515.1 Vicinamibacterales bacterium | reverse complement strand
GGCGGCTGCCGCATACCGACTCCTGCAAAACACGCTCATCCGCCACCACGGCCCTCATTCACGCTTGCATGAGGCTGTCGGACAGGATCTCAAGGGTAAAGCCTCTCTCGTGCTGTACGGGGCGGCGATCCCGCTCGCGTTTCTGAACCAGTGGATTTCCGACGCGATCTACGTGCTCGTGGCGCTGATCTGGCTGGTACCGGATCCCCGCATCGAGTCGACGTTCAAGCCGCAGCCGCTCTAGGTGTGCAAGGAGTACACATATGAAACGAGCACTCGTTCGAACCGGCCTGGCAGTACTGGCATGCCTGGCCGTTGTGACGCCTGCCGCGGCGCAGCAGCAGGACTTCAGCCAGGTCAAGATCGTCCCGACGAAGATTACCGAGAACTTCTACACGCTGGACGGCCAGGGCGGCCGCATGGGCGTGCAGGTCGGTCCGCAAGGGATCTTCGTCGTCGATGCGCAGTTCGCGCCGCTCACCGACCGGCTGGCGGCGGCGATCCGGCAGATCTCGAATGCGCCGATCAAGCTGCTCGTGAACACGCACGTCCACGGCGACCACACCGGCGGCAACGAGAACTTCGCGAAGCTCGGCGCGACGATCATGGCGCGGCCGAAGCTGCGCGAGCGGCTCGCCATGCCGAGCCCGCCGGCGGCCGGCGGGCAGCCGCCGGCGCCCGCCCCGGCCGGGGCCCTTCCGGTCGTTGTCTACGACAACCGTACGACCGTGAACTTGAACGGCGAGGCAATCCAGCTGATCCCGCTGCCCGCGGCGCACACCGACGGGGACACCGGTGTCTTCTTCCCGAACGCGAACGTGCTGATGACCGGTGACGTCTACCGGTCGATCGGGTACCCGAACATCGATCGCAATAACGGCGGATCGCTGAACGGCATCCTGGCGGCGCTGCAGACGCTCATCGACACCGCGGGACCGAATACCCGCGTCGCGCCCGGCCATGGCGACCTCACGAGCCGTGCCGGGATTCAGGCTCATCGCGACATGGCCGTCACCGTCCGCGACCGCGTCTCGAAGATGATGGCGCAGGGCATGACGCTGGAGCAGATCGTGGCGGCAAAGCCGACGAAGGACTTCGACGAGCGCGTGGGGAACGCCGCTCAGAGCGCGGACCGGTTTGTCGGCCAGCTGTACGCGGAGCTCCGCGGGACGGGTACGCGATAACGACAGCCACTTCCACGGGCCACGGAGTCACGGAGACACGGAGGTCAATTGGCCCCGGAACTCAGTGAAGTTGTCAGTTGTCCATTGCCTTCCGGCTCCGTGGCCCGTTATCGGGTGACGCGGTGCCGCTCGATCCACTGCGCCCAGAACGGCAGCAACCACAACGCGAGCGCGACGGCGGCGACGGCCGTGGCGCTCGGTGGCGGCGGGGAGAACGGTCCGCTGAGCCAGATGGCCGTCGCGACCGCGACAAGCGCCAGGAACGCCCACTTCCCGACGGCGTCACCGGCGCGTGTCGCTCGAGCGTAGAGCAGCACGGCAGCCGCGAACAGCGTGCCTTCCACGACGATGGTCGACGGGATCGAGTTCCAGAGGCCCAGGCCCACATTCGGGCCGCCGGGCCAGAGCGGGAGGTCGGGCCGGTGCGTCAGGCAGTCGAGCACCCAGTGGCTCAGGACGGTGAGGCCGATGACGAGCCCGGCGCGCGTGTGCCTCAGTACGGCCGCCGACACGCGGCCGACGACAACGGCCCACACGACGGCCATGCTGAGGCTGTGGCTCCAGGGATAGTAATCGAAGGCGAGCGGCGTGAAAGCGGTGTTGCCCGGGTCGATCCGAACCATCTCGATCCCGGCAAGCAGGAGCACCGGCCAGATCAGATCGAGCGCGAAGGCGGCGCCGACCAGCACCCCGAGCGGCGCGCGCGGTTGAACGCGTCCGGCCGCGATGGCCGCGGCAAGATGACCGACGAACATCGGGGTGGAGTGTATCGAATGTCGTGACACCGTTGACACGCAACATTTACGTGGGAATCGCCGCGGACATGCGCCGGAATCCCCGGGTTTCACCGCGTCCCCGGTGGTCGCGTCAAAGCAGGCGTCCTGCTCTGACGATCACTTCGCATTGTCGGAGACACACCCTGTGACGACTGGAAGCGCCAGCTCGTACGAAGGATCGTTGCTCTGGACCCTCGAGGAGATCGGCCGCCTCGTGTCGCACAGCGGCAACCCGGCGGAAACCCTGGACAACGTCGTCGGCCTGATCCAGAAGCGGTTCGGTACCGACGTCTGCTCGGTGTACCTGCTGGAGCCCGACCGCTCGACGCTGGTCCTCGCGGCGACCATCGGGCTCCGTCGCGAGAGCGTCGGACGGGTGCGCATGCGGCTGGACGAGGGGCTCGCCGGTCTCGTGGGTGAGCAACTGAAGCCGCTCATGGTCGCGGACGCCACGGTGCATCCGCGCTTCAAGTATTTTCCCGATGCGGGTGAGGATCCTTACCACTCGTTCCTCGGGGTCCCGCTGATCGATCGCGGCCTTCTGCAGGGTGTGCTCATCGTCCAGACGAGAGAGCCGCGTGTCTTCCCCGGGGAGGTCGTGGGCATGCTGCTGGCCGCCGGCTCGCAGCTCGCTCCCATCGTCAGCGAGGCGCGCACGCTGAGGCAGTTCGTGGCCCCGGCGCATCAGAAGCTGTCGGCACTCGCGCGGAACCTGTGGTGGAGCTGGGATGACGAGGCGGCCGGCATCTTCCGCGCCCTCGATCCGGCCCGGTGGCGGGAGCTCGATCACAACCCGATTGCCTTACTGCAGGAGATGTCGACCGAACGGCTCGAGGAGCGCGCCTCGCAACTCGTCCTGCACGGCCGCATCAACTACGCGTACCGCCGGCTGCAGGAGTACCTGACCTCGACCGACACCTGGGGCGCCAGCCACGCCGGCGTCCTGTGCGCACGGCCGGTCGCGTACTTCTCGGCTGAGTTCGGTTTGCACGAATCGATCCCGATTTACTCTGGCGGTCTTGGCATTCTCGCGGGCGATCATGTGAAGGCCGCCTCGGATCTTGGCATTCCGCTCGTCGGCGTCGGCCTCTACTACGACCAGGGCTACTTCAGGCAAAGGCTCGATCCGTCCGCACGCCAGCAGGAAGAGTACATCGACGTCGACAGCCGGCTTCTCCCGATCGAGCCGGCGCTGGACGCGGACGGCGCGCCCGTGCGCATCGCGATCGACACGAGAACGGGGGCGATTGCCGCCCGCGTCTGGAAGTTGCAGGTCGGCCGCAGCATGCTGCTGCTGCTCGACTCGGATGTCGAAGGAAACAAGCCCGAGGATCGCGACCTGACCGCGCGGCTCTACGGCGGCGACAGCCGCGTGCGCATCCGGCAGGAGCTGCTGCTCGGCGTGGGCGGCGTGCGCGTGCTCCACGCGCTCGGGATCTCTCCTGGCGTTGTCCACCTGAATGAAGGGCACAGTGCCTTTGCGACGCTGGAGTTGATCCGGCTACGCATGGAGTGCGAGGGCATCAACGCGCACGAGGCCAGCCGGCGCGTGGCGGCGCAGATCGTGTTCACCACGCATACCCCGGTGCCGGCGGGGCACGACCGCTTCTCGCCGGACCTGCTCGAGGAGCACATGGGTCCGCTGCGCGAGGCGTTACAGCTCGGCCAGCACGACCTGCTGGCGCTGGGGCGCGTGGACCCGGACAACCCGCACGAGTCGTTCTGCATGACCGTGCTGGCGATGAAGCTGTCGCACCGCGCCAACGCCGTCTCCTCGCTCCACGGAAACGTCTCGCGGGCGATGTGGATGGGGCTCTTCCCCGGCCGCACCGACGATCAGGTCCCGATCGGGCACATCACCAACGGTATTCACGTCCCGACGTGGCTCGCGCCGCAGATGCGTCAGGTGTACGCGCGCGCGGGAACCTGGGACCAGGTCGATCGGGTGGACGACGGCGAGTTGTGGGAGGCGCACCAGACGCTGAAGACGCGCCTGATCGAGTTCGCGCGGCGGGAGGCCGTGCAGGCGGCGCTGCGTCGCGGGGAGCCCGCCGCGTTCGTCGAGCAGGTCAAACAGTCACTCAGCCTCGATGCCCTGACCATCGGGTTCGCGCGCCGATTCGCCACGTACAAGCGCGCGGCGCTGGTGCTCCAGGACGTCGAGGCGCTCGTGAGCCTCGTCAACGATCCGCGTTTGCCGGTACAGTTCGTCTTTGCCGGCAAGGCGCATCCGCACGACGAGCCAGGCAAACAGATCCTGCAGCAGATTGCCGGGCTCATGCGCGATGCGCGGTTCGCGGGCAAGCTCCTGTTTGTCGAGGACTACGACTTCAACGTCGGCCGTCACCTGGTTCAGGGCGTGGACGTGTGGCTCAACACGCCGAGACGGCCGCTCGAGGCGTCAGGCACCAGCGGCCAGAAAGTCGTCCTCAACGGCGGCCTGAACCTGTCGATCCTCGACGGCTGGTGGGCCGAGGCCTACGACGGCCTCAATGGCTTCGCCATCGGCGGCGGCGAAACGCACAGCTCCATCGACGTCCACGATCGGCGGGACGGCGACGCGCTGCTGCGCGTGCTGCGCGACGAGGTGGTGCCGCTCTACTACGAGCGCGACCGCGATGGCCTGCCGCGCCGCTGGATCGCGAGAATGAAGCGCGCCATCCGCACACTGGGCTGGCGCTTCAGCGCGGAGCGCATGGTCAAGGACTACGTGCTGAACACGTACATCCCTGCTGCTGGTGGAACCAGTTGTCAGATGCGCTGAAGGCCATTCTTGATTATCGATTTGTGATTGTTGAGTTGATTGTTGATTGATGATCTTTGATTTGCGATGTGGGGACTCGCCGAAATCACCATTCAAGAATCAATAATCAAAAATTACAATCAACAATCAACAATCGATAATCAATAATCAAGTGTGCCTACCCCTGGTTTCCATCCCCTTGTCGCTCGCTGGTTTGCCGAGACCCTCGGAGAGCCGACACCCGCGCAGCGTCGCGGCTGGGCTGCGATTCGACAAAGCCGCCACACACTCATTGCGGCCCCAACGGGCTCGGGCAAGACGCTCGCCGCCTTCCTGAACGCGCTCGACGAGCTGGTGCGGGAGGGGCTGTCGTCGCCGCTTCCGGATGAGGTCCGGGTCGTGTATGTCTCTCCACTGAAGGCGCTGAGCGCCGACATTCACAAGAACCTGGCCGAACCGAGGCGCGGCATCCGCCAACTCGCCGAGGCGATGGGCATCGAGCCGCTGCGCATCACCGCCGCGGTCCGCACCGGCGATACCACCCAGTCCGAGCGGGCGGCCATCCTGCGAAAGCCGCCGCACATCCTCGTGACCACGCCGGAGTCGCTCTACCTGTTGCTGACGGCGGAGCGCAGCCGCACCCTGCTGCGCACGGTGCGGACCGTGATTGTGGACGAGATCCACGCGGTCATCGGTACGCGCCGTGGCGCGCACCTGGCCCTCTCGCTCGAGCGGCTCCAGCAGGTGGCGGAGCGGCCGCTCCTCCGCCTCGGCCTCTCGGCGACGCAAAAGCCTGTCGACGAGGTCGCTTGCTTCCTGGTCGGGGCGGACGAGTCGCGGGGTCGTTGCGAGATCGTGGATGAAGGTCACCGCCGCGCACTCGACCTGGCGATCGAGATCCCGCGCTCGCCGCTCGGCGCCGTGATGGAGCACGAGGTCTGGGAGGAGTACTACGACCGGCTGACAGAGCTGATCGGCGCGCACCACACGACGCTGGTATTCGTCAACACGCGGCGGCTGGCGGAACGCCTGGCGCGGCACCTGAGCGATCGGCTCGGGCAGGACAAGGTCACCGCGCACCATGGCAGCCTCTCGAAGGACACGCGCCTCGACGCGGAACACCGGCTCAAGACAGGCGCGCTCAAGGCACTGGTCGCGACCGCGTCGCTCGAGCTCGGGATCGATATCGGCCACGTGGACCTGGTGTGCCAGATCGGATCGCCCCATCGCATCGCGACGTTCCTGCAGCGGGTGGGGCGATCCGGCCACACCGTGACCGGCACACCAAAGGGGCGGCTGTTGCCGCTCTCGCGCGACGACCTCGTCGAGTGCGCCGCGCTCCTCAGGTCCGTCCGGCGCGGCGACCTCGACCGCATCGTGACGCACGACGCACCGCTCGACGTCCTCGCCCAGCAGATCACGGCGGAGGTCGCATGCGGCGACACCCGCGAGGACGACCTGTACACCTTCGTCTGCCGCGCGTGGCCCTACCGCAACGTCGCGCGCCGCGACTTCGATGCGGTCGTGGCCATGCTGTCCAACGGCTTCGCGACTCGACGCGGCCGCCGCGCGGCGCTGGTGCATCGCGACGAGGTGCACGGCGTGCTCCGGGCACGCCGTGGCTCGCGCCTGCTCGCCCTGACTTCCGGCGGCGCGATCCCCGAGGTCGCCGACTACCGCGTGCTGCTCGAGCCCGAGGACACCTTCATCGGTACCCTGAACGAGGACTTCGCCATCGAGAGCTCCGCGGGCGACGTGTTCCAGCTCGGGAACGCATCGTGGCAGATCAGCCGCGTCTCGATGGGGGTCGTCCGCGTCACCGATGCGCGCGGCGCGCCGCCGACGATTCCGTTCTGGCTCGGCGAAGCGCCCGCGCGCAGCGACGAGCTGTCGCGGGCCGTGAGCGATCTGCGCGCGGACACCGAGCGAGTGCTGGATGAGCCGGCTGCCGCCAAAGCGCGCTCCGCGTGCGAAGGCGGCAGCCGGCCCATCGAATGGCTGATGGCCGATGCGGGACTGACGGAGCCCGTTGCCACTCAGGTCATCGAGTACCTGGCCGACGGTCGCGCGACGCTCGGTGTGATCCCGTCGCAGCAGACGCTCGTGCTCGAGCGCTTCTTCGACGAGTCCGGCGGAATGCAGCTCGTCTTGCACGCGCCGTTCGGCAGCCGCATCAATCGCGCCTGGACGCTCGCGCTCCGCAAGCGGTTTTGCCGCCAGTTCAATTTCGAGCTCCAGGCCGCCGCCACCGAGGATGCGCTGATGCTCTCGCTGGGGCCGCAGCACTCGTTCCCGCTCGCCGATGTCTTCCGCTACCTGCATCCGGCGACCGTGCGCGACACGCTCGTTCAGGCGTTTCTCGACGCCCCGGTCTTTGCCACGCGCTGGCGCTGGAACGCGACGATTTCGCTTGCCGTCCCGCGCAGCCGCGGAGGATCGAAAGTGCCGCCGCCGCTCCAGCGGATGCAGTCGGACGACTTGATGGCTGCCGTCTTCCCCGACGCGGCGGCCTGCCAGGACAACATCCCGGGCGATCGGGACATCCCGGACCACCCGCTCGTGAACCAGACGGTGCGCGACTGCCTCGAAGAAGCGATGGACATCGACGGCCTCGTCGAGG
>DATDHP010000251.1:0-12058 GCA_036521515.1 Vicinamibacterales bacterium | reverse complement strand
GAGATCGCCTCTGTCGTTGGCGGCCAGCAGCGACACGCGGCCGGCGGGGTCGCGTCGCACGCCTGGAACCGGCGGCAGCGGCTCCCACACGAGCGTGACACGCGTCTTGCCGTTCTCGGCGCGTTCCGTCCCGATCCACGTACGCACGTACTTCCCCGACTGCACTGACGTGGAGATCGATGCGAGCGCGGTCTGGATGGCCTTTGGTGCTTCGGGTGCCGGCGCCGAGGCCCGGACGGTGTCGTCAACCGTCGCCGCCCAGTAGCCCCTCCGCGCCCGCACTTCCACGCCGCGGCGCCTGACACGCACTTTGATCTCGTGGAACTTTCCATCGGGCGGCGTGGCGGAGGTGTACCCGATGAGGTAATACGCGCTCGAGTCGCGGACCACCTGCACGAGCGCGCCGGCGAGGTCGTTCCGGTTGACGATGGCGCGGCCGTCGGTTTCGTCAGCCAGCACACGCAACGTGTCCTGCGTGAACTGCAGCGCCGCGCGATCCTGATTGGGACCGACCGGTTCGTCAATCTGGAACTCGCCGGTCGCCAGGCCGCGCGGGTCGAGGCTGTAGATCGCCGTGTTGTTGCGGTTGGCGGCGGTGAATACGTCACGCATCCGCGAATAGAGATCGGACTGCGCGAAGAAGCGCGCCGTTTCCTCTCGCGGGTTGTTCTCCCCCGCCATGGGGTTCCGCGCAACCGGGTTGGTGAAGACACCGGGCATCGACGCGTCCTGGTTGCGCATCTGCGGCGGGAGCATCGCGGTGAGCCCCTCGCTGACGAAGATGAGCGCCTTGCGCCCTTCCCGCAGCGAGCCGAGTCGCGTGGCTGCCCCGCGCAGCGCGGTCATCACCACGTCGTTGCGGATGTACTCGACCTGCTCGGTCGGGTAGCGCGCGTACTGCTCCTCGAACTGGTTGCGCGGCTCGTAACGGAACTTGCGGCCCTCGAAGTTGTTAATCGCGCTGACGATCGACGCGTGATTGCGCGTGAACGAGATGCCGTCCACCGGCGTCAGCGGATACATGATGGCGACCATGTCGGTCGGCCGCAGCTGCGTCTGGACGAAGCGGGTCAGCGGTTCCTTGACGGCCAGCGAATTCCCCAGCCGCGTGTGGTAGTCGTCGAAGAAGAAGAGGAAGAGCCGCACATCCTCCTTGGCCGCTTCGGTTTCCTCGTCGTTGCGGTTTCGGATCTCCCGCGGAGGCGGCTCGCCCGGCCGCACGTTGCCGTCGATCCTGATGAGCCGGAACTGCTCGACGGTCTGCGCCTTGTCGTCCTCGAGGACCTCGAAGTCTTCCTGCTTGAGGTCCATCACCGGCTGTTGCTTCCCGTCGGTGATGATCACGTCCACGCGAACGAAATTGATGGCTTCGCGGAACGTTGGCGTCTGCGGCGCCTGCTGCGGGTCCTGGGGCTGCGGCTCCTGAGCCGAACCCACCTGGAGCGCAGTAGCCAGGGCCACGAGGACAGCAGCGGTGCAACGGCGGCTAAACATGCAACCCACCTTTATCGCGATGATAGCACTCCGGCTACGGATTCCAGGCTTCCGGGCTTCGGGCTTCCGAAGCCCGGAGTCCAGTAGGATCTAGAAGTGCCACAGCAACTCAACGCTTTACCGGCTCTGACCACACTGGGCGACGACGAAATCCTGTTCCGCGACAGCGTGTACGAGTTCGCCGACCGGGAAATCCGCCCCATCGCGCCTGAAATGGATGAGCAGGCGAAGATTCCCCGGCAGCTCATCGACAAGTTGTTCGACCTCGGCGTCATGGGCATCGAGATTCCTGACGCTTACGGGGGCGCCGGAGCGACCTTCTTCCACGCCGTTCTGGCCGTCGAGGCGCTGTCCCGGGTCGACCCCTCTGTCGGCGTCGTCGTGGACGTGCAGAACACGCTCGTCATCAACGCCCTCCTCCGCTGGGGCACCGAGGAACAGAAGCGCACATATCTGACGCGCCTGGCCAGGGGGATGGTCGGGGCCTACGCCCTGTCCGAGGCCGGTTCTGGCAGCGACGCGTTCGCGCTGACGACCCGCGCCGTGGAGGCTGGCGAAGGGTTCGTCCTCAATGGTCGCAAGCTCTGGATCACGAACGCGCTCGAGGCGGACCTCTTCATCGCCTTTGCCACGGTCGACCCTGGAGCCGGCTACCGCGGAATCACGGCGTTCCTCGTCGAGCGAGGCTTTCCGGGATTCTCGGTCGGCAGGAAGGAAGACAAGCTTGGCATCCGCGCAAGCAGCACCTGCGAGCTGCTCTTCGAGGACTGCCGGGTGCCGCGCGCCGGCGTCCTTGGCGAGGTGGGCAAAGGCTACAAGGTCGCCATCGAGACGCTCAACGAAGGGCGCATCGGCATCGGCGCACAGATGGTTGGTCTCGCGCAGGGCTCGCTCGACCACGCGACGAGGTACGTAAAAGAGCGGAAGCAGTTCGGGAAGCCGATCGCGGCCTTCCAGGCGGTCCAGTTCCAGATCGCACGGGCCGCCACCGACATCGAAGCGTCGCGCCTGATGACCTACAACGCAGCGCGCCTGCGCGACACGGGGCAGCCGTTCCTCAAGGAAGCCGCAATGTGCAAGATCTTCTCGTCCGAGGCGGCCGAACGGACGGCATCCCTCGCGGTGAACCTGTTCGGCGGCTATGGGTTCGTGAAGGACTATCCTGTCGAGAAGCTGTATCGAGACGCGAAGATTGGACAAATCTATGAAGGGACGTCCAACCTGCAGCTTCAGACGATTGCCAAGCAGATCCTGGGCTAGTAACGAAGCTGCGCCGTCCCATCATCTTCTTACTCGTCGGTTTGAGGCGCAGCTTCGTTACACGAAGGTGAGCGATCATGGCGGAAACGCTCAAATTGACGGTAACGGGGATGACGTGCGGCGGGTGCGAGAACGCGGTGAGATTCTCGCTGAAACAGATCACCGGCGTCGAAGCGGTCGCCGCGTCGCACCAGGCAAACGTCGTGGATGTGACCTTTGACGAAACGAAGGTGACGCCCGCGGCGATCAGGACGACGATCGAGGGGCTTGGTTATCAGTGTATCGACGATCATCGATCGCCAGATCGATGATCCAGATCATTCGATCATCGTTCCTCGTTTCACGTAACCTTCAACACCTCCACGGCAGCGGCGGCGCGCAGCGCTTCGGTCCGTCCGGCGAACAGCTCCAGCGCCCTGACGTCCTGCGCCAGGCGCTCGACGATGTGGCCGCGCTGAAAGCTGTCGGCGCCGATCACCTGCGTGGCGCGCTCGACCGCGTGCTGGGCCGCGGCGCCAGCCGCCAGCTTCGCCATCGATGCCTCGCCGAGCGACAGTTCGACGCCGAGCGCGGCTTTCCACGTCAGCATCATCGCGGCATCGAGGTCGGTGGCGGCATCGGCCAGCAGCCCTTGCACGGTCTCTTCCCACGCGGCGGCCGAGTGCGCGCGCTTCGCCGAGCGCAGCGCTTCGCGCAGGGCGCGGCGCCCCATGCCAAGCCCCGCGGACGCGATGAGCAGGCGCACGCGCGCCATGATCGGCAGCGTCGGGCCGGCCTCGCCCGCCTGGGCGTCACGAAACGCGAGGTGTCCGCAGACGAAGCCGTGGAGCGCTGCCGTGCGTACCGGCTCGATGGACACACCCTCCGCATCGAGCGACACCGCAAACGCCACGGTATCCCCGCCGGCCACCCGCGCGCCGACGACCGCGATGCCGTGGTCGGCGATCGGCGCCACCCACGCCGCGCGGCCCGACAGGCGCGTCCCTTTCGCGTCCGGCACCTCGTCGGAGGAAAGCGCCAGCGAGCCAACGGTCTCGCCGCGCAGCAATGTCGAGTAGCGCCCGTCGTGCGCCAGCGCCAGCGCGGCGCCGCTATGCAGCGCGAACGCGATGGCCGAGGACGGCGACTCGAACGCCAGCGCTTCCACCGCGACGGCGAGCGCGAGCAGATCCACGCTCGGGTCGAGCAGCCCGACGCGGGCCGCGCCCATCACCACATCGCCGGCAGCCGCATCGATCGCCAGGTTCTTGCCGAGGGCTGCGCCTTTGGCTTTCCACGCGGTCTGAACGTCACTGAGGTCGAAATCCATATCGCTCTCGCGCGGGGCTGAAGCCCCCGCCTACGAAGTAGTGGACGACGGTCCGTCCATCACGGAATGCGCGGGCTTCAGCCCGCGCGGACCGCGAGCCTCTCGAAAATCGGCCGGAGCTTCTTCGCACTCGATTCCAGATCCTCAGGCAGCACCCGCGTCTGCCCGATCGCCGTCATGAAGTTGGAGTCGCCGGTCCAGCGCGGAACGGCGTGCACGTGGATGTGCTCGAGGATCCCCGCGCCGGCAGCGCGGCCCAGATTGATGCCGACGTTGATGCCCTGCGGCCGATAGGCCTGGAGCAGCGCCTCCTCGCTGCGCTGCGTCAGCAGCGCCAGCTCCTGGAGCTCTTCGGGCCGGAGCGCGCTCAGCGAGTCGACGTGGCGATAGGGCACGGCCATCAGGTGGCCGTTGTTGTATGGGTACTTGTTCAGGATGACATACGCCGTGACTCCCTCGAAGACGATGAGGGAGTCAGGCTGCGGGGGACCCGCCTGCGCGGCTGCCCCGGCGCGCAAGCGCGGCGCTTCGCAGAACACGCACCCCGCATCGGGCTTCTCGCCGGCCACGTACTCCAGCCGCCACGGGCTCCACAGGCGGTCCATCAAGGCAAAATGCTAAATGCAAAATGCAAAACGCACCTAACCTTTGCAATTCTGCATTCTGAATTTTGCATTGTGCATTCTGCATTTCGTGTGGCTCAGATCTGCGCCGCAGCGGTGGGAAGCGCGGCGCCGCCGCCGCTGCCGTTGCCAGCGGCCTCCATCGCTTCCGCCTCGCGATTGATCAGCTCCTTCAGCTCCTTGCCCGGCTTGAAGTACGGAACTTTCTTTGGCGGCACGTCCACCTTGTCGCCCGTCTTGGGGTTCCGGCCCTTCCGCGGCTCGCGCTTGCGCAGCCTGAAGCTGCCGAATCCGCGCAATTCGATCTTCTCGCCCCGATGGAGCGCATCGATGATGCTCTTGAACACCGTGTCGACGATGACTTCCGAGTGTTTCTTCGTGAGATCGGAGACCCGGGATACTTCCTCCACGAGCTCCGCCTTCGTCATGCTGCCCACAGGTGTCTGCACTAGCTGCTCCTTGAATGGCTACGGGCTTCGGGCTTCAGGCTTCAGGCTTCAGGCTCCGGACCGGGCCTGAAGCCCGCAGTCCGGAACCCGGAGTCCTCGTCTATCTGTGGCGGAAGTGATCGCCGAGCGTCGCCGTGCCCGTGCCTTCGCTCTCCGAGTACGCTTCCCAATCGGCGCGGAACTCGTCCGACTTGAGCGCGCGGATGCTCAGGCCGATCTTCCGTTCGGACGGGCTCAGCTTGATGATTTTCATCTGGTAGCTGTTCCCAACCTGCAGGTCGATCTTCTCGCCGCCGTGCGAATCGTCGAACTCCGACACGTGGATCAGGCCTTCGATCCCCTCGTCGAGCTCGACGAACGCGCCGAAATTGGTCATCCGCGTGATCTTCCCCTCGATGGTGTCGCCCACGTGGTGCCGCGAGAAGAAGTCGTCCCAGATGTCGGTGGCAAGCTGCTTCAGGCCGAGCGAGAGGCGCTGGTTCTCGGCGTCGATGCTGAGCACCATCGCCTCGACCACGTCGCCCTTCTTCAGGACCTCCGACGGATGCTTGATCCGCTTGCTCCACGACATGTCGGAGATGTGGATCAGGCCGTCGATGTCCTCCTCGACCTCGACGAACGCGCCGAACTCGGTCAGATTGCGCACCTTGCCCTTGATGCGCGTGCCGACAGGGTACTTCTCGGCCAGCTCATGCCACGGGTTGCTCTCGACCTGCTTCAATCCGAGAGAAATCCGCCGCGCTGCCGGATCCACTCCGAGCACCATCGCGTCGACCGTGTCGCCGACGTTGAGGATCTTCGACGGGTGCTTGACGCGCTTGCTCCACGACATCTCCGAGACGTGAATCAACCCCTCGACGCCCGCCTCCAGCTCCACGAACGCGCCGTAGTCGGTGAGGCTCACCACCTTGCCGTTCATCCGCGCGCCGACCGGGTAGCGCTCCTGGACGGTCGCCCAGGGATCCTGCACGAGCTGCTTGTGGCCGAGTGACACGCGCTCGGTCGACGGGTCGTACTTCAGCACGATGACGTCGACTTCGTCGTTCACCTTGAACAGCTCGGAGGGGTGACCGACGCGGCCCCACGACATGTCCGTGATGTGGAGCAGGCCGTCGATGCCGCCGAGGTCGATGAACGCGCCGTAGTCGGTGATGTTCTTGACGGTGCCGCGGAGCGTCTTGCCCTCGGCAAGCGTCTCGAGCGTCGTCTTCTTCTTCTCGGCGTTCTCCTCCTCGAGCAGCGCCTTGCGGGAGAGCACGATGTTGCCGCGCTTCTTGTTGACCTTGATCACGCGCATCCGGAGCTCCTGGCCCTTGAGCGCGTCCAGGTTGCGGACCGGTCGCACGTCGATCTGGGATCCGGGCAGGAACGCGCGCACGCCGATATCCACGGCGAGGCCCCCCTTGATCCGTTCGATGACGCGGCCGATGACGACCTTGCGGTCGGCATAGGCCTTCTCGACCTCGTCCCAGATCTTCATCTTCTCGGCTTTCTCGCGCGACAGCACGATGTGGCCTTCTCGATCCTCGGTGCGCTCCAGCAGCACGTCGACCGTGTCACCCGGCTGGACGGTCACGTTGCCGTGTTCGTCGAGGAATTCGTGGATCTGGATGAGACCTTCGGACTTGTAGCCGACGTCCACCACGACGGCGGTCTCGGTGACCTTCAGGACCGTGCCCTTGACGACCTCCCCCTCCGCCATGTTGCGGAAGCTGTCGTCGTAAATCTCGAGCATGGCCGCAAACTCCTGCGGATCCATGTCTTCGTGGTGCATCGGCTTGAAGGCGGGCCCGCTCGGTTTCCCTGATCGCGTACGCCCTGGCGCCCCGGGCTGTCCGCCCGTCTGTGCGGGCGACACCAACCCGTTGTCTACATTCGCCATTACTAGCGCGTCCTCCTCACGTCATAATTCCCTTCGACCGTGCTCACCGGTGAGTGAGTCGGATGGGTGCCGGTTTCTGTTGCCCTTCGACTATGCTCAGAGCAAGCCTGAGTGCAATCGAAGGCTTGCGGGGACCGGCCCCCCGCGGCTATAACGGCGATGGAGATGCGAGGCAGACCCGCGTCCCGGCTTCAGTGCACGCCACGGCACAGGCTTGCGCCGCGGGAGCCCGGGCGTGGGATGGGACCACACCGTGTGCAGGCTCGGCCAGTGAAGGCCGTTCGAGCCCACTGTGTGCATGTGTCCATAGCCGATAAGACATAGAGATTACGTCACTTACCGGTAACTGTCAAGGTAACTGGACGGTGGGTTGGCGGTTCAGGCACGACCGTCGGGTTCCAGTCCACCTCCCGGTTCCGGGTTTCCGGGAACGCTGAGGAGACACGTCATGGCCAAGCGCAAGGCCGCACGGGCGGTGGGCCGGAAGGCCACCAGGACGCGCGGGGGCTCCAGCCGTTCGATGGCAGGACGCGGAAAGACGGGTGCCAGGAAGGCGGTGTCCAGGAAAAACGCTCGAGCTGGACCCAGGAAGGCGGCTCGGAAGGCGACCGCCCGAAAGTCTGCCGCTCGCAAGGCAACCGCTCGAGGCTCCTCGGCGCGAACGGGGCCTGCCCGGAAGACCGCGGCGAAGAAGACGGCTGCTCGACGGGTTCCGCCGAAGACGGTGGTGGCCCGAAAGGCGCCAAACCTCGACCGGGAACGCCGCACGGTTCAGGAAGACGACCGTATCGGATCGGTGCCGTCGTCGCTCGACCTGGACCGCCGGGCGTCAGCCGCGCGCACCGGCCGCCGCGAGCTCCGCGAACGGTTCGACGAGCATACCGAGACGAGCCCGCAGCTCACCGGCGGCGACGTCGACGCCGATTGGGAATCGGCCTACAGCGTCGGCGACGAGGCGCCTGGGGGCGACAACCCCACGCCGGATCAGGACATCGTCGACGACATCGGTCGCGCGGTAGGCGTCGAGTACCAGGACAACGAGGAGCTGAAAGGGGCCGACAAGGTCGCCCGGCGCGACAAGCACCGCTGGGAGCTCGATCCGGCGTCGGCGGAGGATTACGACGACAGGGATTAGAGCATTCTTGATTGGTGAGTGGTGATTGGTGATTCGTTGTTGATTGTGGAGTGGTGATTGTCGATTCAATCGGGGATTGGCGATCAATCGACATTCGTCAATCGCCATTCAACAACGATTCAAGAATCACCAATCGAAATTCAGGAATGCCTGAGTATTCCCACGTCCAACCGAAGTCCCGCAAGGCGTGGCGTGCGTGGCTCGAGAGGCACCACGCGTCCTCGACCGGCGTCTGGCTCGTGATCGCGAAGAAGCACTCCGGGCTCCCTACCGTCACTTACAACGACGCGGTCGAGGAGGCGCTCTGCTTCGGCTGGATCGACGGCCTGGCGCACCCTGTCGATGAGACCTGTTACGAGCAACGGTTCACGCCGCGGAAGCCGAAGAGCCGGTGGGCGGCCAGCAACAAGGCGCGCGTCGAGAAGATGATTGCGGCCGGCCTCATGACCGGGGCCGGGATGAAGCCGATCGAGCTGGCCAAGAAGAGCGGCACGTGGAACGCGCTGTCACACGTCGAGACGATGACGATGCCGCCCGACTTCAAGCGCGCACTGCGCGCGACCCCGGGAGCCCAAAAGGGCTACGACACATATACGCCCGGCGTCAAGAAACAGTGCCTCTCTTACATCAACGACGCCAAGCGTCCGGAGACACGGGCGAAGCGCGTCGCCCTGCTCGTCGCGGCGGCCGCCGAGGGACGAAAGCCCTTTAGTTCGTGAATCGTGAATCGTGATTCATTCGTGATTTCGCAATCACGAACGCGCACTAATCACGAATCACGAATGTTCTTGACGATGGCGAGGATGTATTCGACGACTTCGATGATCGACATCGATGTCGTGTCGATGCGGATCGCGTCGGGCGCCATGCTGAGCGGCGAGGCGGTGCGGGTGCTGTCAGCCGTGTCGCGCGCCTTGATCGCCTCCGCCAAGGCCGTCTGACCGGCCTGGCCGCCCGTGTGCGCCGTGTCGCTCGCGCGCCGCCGGACGCGCTCTTCTTCGGAGGCGTCGAGATAGATCTTCAGCTCGGCATCGGGCAACACGACGGTTCCGATGTCGCGGCCCTCCATCACCACGTTGCCGGACCTGCCAAGGTCACGCTGCCGCGCGACGAGCACTTCGCGGACCTCCGGGAGCCGCGCAACCGCGCTCGAAGCCCTGTCGATCTCCGGCGTCCGGATCGCTCGCGTGAGGTCCTGTCCGTCGATTGAAACGCCGCGGCCCTCGACGACGATCGCTGCACGGCGCGCCAGCGCCGCGACCGCTTCCCCATCGGCGAGCGGGATGTTTTCCTGGAGCGCCTTCCATGCCACCGCGCGGTACATCGCGCCAGTGTCGATGTGTCGGTAGGCAAGTTCGTCCGCGAGCGTGCGGGAGATGGTGCCCTTCCCCGCGCCGGAGGGGCCGTCGATGGCGATAATCACTTTTGTACCGTTCGATCCCAACGATCCGAACGATTGATTGGGAGTGTAACATCAGAGCGAATGAGGTCGCGTCGCCTCGTCGCACTGGTCGTGGCGGTCGTGGGCGTGGCTGCGCTCGCGTGGACGCTCACGCCTTACGTCCGGGCGGCCTCGCTCATCGTGCGCGCGGCAGACCTGGGAGGGCAGGTCGAGGCGTTCGCCAACGAACGCGCGCGCGCCGTGACAGTACGGCCGCCACATATGGTTCCGACCCGCCAGAGCGACGTGCCCGCGCAATTCTATGAGCCCGCCGGGAGCGTGCAGCGTACGGTGCTGCTCGTGCCCGGCATCCATTCCATGGGCATCGACGAGCCACGACTGCGGCGGCTCGCCAGCGATCTCGCGGGCAGCGGCGTGCGCGCGATGACGCTCGCGCTCCCGGACCTGCAGCGCTACCGCGTCACTGCCCAGTCGTCCGACGTCATCGAGGATGCGGTCGCGTGGATGGCCCGGCAACCGAGCCTCGCGCCGGATGGGCGTATCGGCATCGTCGGGATCAGCTTCGCTGGCGGCCTGGCGCTGGTTGCCGCGGGACGGCCCTCGATCCGCGACAAGGTTGCGTTCGTCGTGTCGTTCGGCGGGCACGGCGACCTGCCTCGCGTCCTGACGTACCTCTCGACCGGCGAGGCGCCGCGCGTCGAAGGGGTCACCACGCATCCGCCCCACGACTACGGCGTCGCAGTGATCCTCTACGGGCTGGCCGACACGATGGTGCCGCCGGAGCAGGTCGAGCCGCTCCGGGAGGGTGTGCGGACGTTCCTGCTGGCGTCGCAACTCACGCTCGTCAGCCAGGAGCAGGCCGATGCCACGTTCGCCCGGGCCCGCGCGATGGCGAAGGCGCTCCCTCAGCCGGCAGCCACGTATCTCACCTACGTCAACGAGCGTGACGTGAAGAGACTCGGCCCGGCGCTCGTGCCTTACCTGGATCGTCTCGGTGCGGAATCGCCGGCCGGATCGCCTGAGCGCGCGACATCACTCCCGGCGGCGCCTGTCTACCTGCTCCACGGCGACGACGACACGGTGATCCCGGCCGCGGAATCCGCCATCCTGGGCGAGTTTCTCCGTGAACACGGCGTCGACGCGCACGTCCTGCTGAGCGGGCTCATCACGCATGCCGAAGTCGATCGTTCGGCGGCGGCGTCCGAGACGTGGAAGCTCGTGAAGTTCTGGGCAAGCGTCTTGCGGCAGTAGCCATGATCCGCGGCGCCTTTCACTCCAACGAGCCATGGAGGCACGGAGGCACGGAGAAGACAATGGCCCCGTTGTCTCCGTGTCTCCGTGTCTGGCACCCCACCGCGCAGGCGTGCGCGGCGGGGACCCCGCTCTCCGTCGCCCGTCGCATACCCCGGTAGTCAAATGGAGCGCTTGCAGAAGATCCTCGCTCACGCCGGCATCGCATCGCGGCGTGCGGCGGAGAAGCTGATTGCCGAAGGGCGTGTCACCGTCAACGGCAAAACGGTGCGCGAGATGGGCACCAAGGCCGACCCGGCGACCGACGACATCCGTGTGGACGGCCGGCGCCTGAAAGGCGCGCAGCGCCTCAGATACATCCTGCTGAACAAGCCCACAGGCTACGTGACGACGCGGTTGGACCCACAACGCCGGCGGACCGTGATGGATCTCCTGGAAGGCGTGCGCGAGTACGTCTACCCGGTCGGCCGTCTCGATTACGACACCGAAGGCCTGCTCCTGCTCACCAACGACGGCGACCTCGCGGCGACGCTCACGCACCCGAGGCACGAGGTCGAGCGCGCTTACGAAGCGCACGTCGCGGGAATCCCCGATCACGATGCGATCGAAGAGCTGCGTCGGGGCGTTCCGCTCGACGGCCGCCGCACGCAGGGCGCCCATGTGGTCGTGCTGAACAGACGGCCGAACGATCGAGAGGGCGTCCTGATCATCACGATTCGCGAGGGTCGCAACCGGCAGATCCGGCGCATGCTGGAAGCCGTCGGTCACCCCGTCCGGAGGCTGCGGCGCACCAGGATCGGGCCGCTCAGCGACCGCCGCCTCAGGCCTGGTGAATGGCGTGACTTGTCGCCGGCGGAGGTGGCATCGCTGCAGCACGCCGAAGCCGCCGCTCCGCGCTCCAGACCGGCAGCGGCGGCAACATCGCCAGCGCCACGCTCCACCCGCCCGCGACGTTGACGAACTGGACGGCCGCGAGGAGAAAGACGATGCGACGTTCGTGTAAATGTATCTACACCTCGGGCTCGTCGAGCGGCAGGATCTCTTCCCGCGGCGTCTGCTCGATGAGCCCTGCGGGCGGGTCGAATCCGAGCGCTTCCGCCATGTCCTCGATGCGCGGCAGCTCGCCGAGGTCCTTCAGGCCGAAGCGGATCAGAAACTCTGTCGTGGTCGAGTACAGGAACGGGCGGCCGACGACGTTCTTGCGGCCGACGATCTTGATCAGGTGGCGATCGAGGAGCGTGGAGAGGACGCCC
>DATDHP010000250.1:0-1901 GCA_036521515.1 Vicinamibacterales bacterium | reverse complement strand
GAAGTACTGGCAGGCCTGACGGAATCGGAGGTGGTGATTCTTTCGCCGCCGGCCGGCGTCACCGACGGACGCCGCGTCAGCGTGGGAGACCGGTAGATGGCCAGGACTTACGGCGCCGCCGGCCGGATGGCCGCGGCCTTCATCCACTCCAGGCTGACACCGCTCTTCATCCTCGCCGCGATGGCGCTTGGCGCCCTGGCGGTGGTGGCGCTGCCGCGCGAAGAGGAACCTCAGATCATCGTGCCGATGGTCGACGTCTTCGTCGCGATGCCGGGGGCGACACCGGCGGATGTCGAACAGCGGGTCACGCGTCCGCTGGAGCAGCTGCTCTGGGAAGTGCCCGGCGTGGAATACGTCTACTCGACCTCGAGCCCCGGACAGTCGATGGTCGTCGTCCGCTTCAAGGTGGACGAGCCGCAAGAAGCTGCGCTCGTTCGCCTCAATCAGAAACTGGCCGCGAATGTCGATCGCATCCCGCCAGGCGTCATCGGGCCCATCGTCAAGCCGCGCTCGATCGACGATGTGCCGATCCTGGCCGTCACGGTGTGGTCGGCGCGTGACGCGGACGATCAGCTGCGATCGCTCGCCGTCCAGCTGCGCGAGGCCATCGCTGAAGTCAACGACGTGTCGGAGGTGACCATCATCGGCGGGCGCCCAAGGCAGGTTCGCGTGAACATCGACCCCGCGAGGCTGTCGGCCCACGATCTCGATCCGCTCTCGGTTCAGCAGGCGATCGCACGCACCAACGTGCGTGGTCCCGCGTCGGGCCCGGTCGCGGGCGGTGTGGTCACAGGCCTCGAGGCGGGGAGCCGCCTGCGCACAGCCGATGAACTGCGCAACACCGTCGTGACCTCCGGACGCGGGCGTGCCGTGCTGGTGCGCGACCTGGCGGAAGTGGTGGACGGCGACGCCGAGCCCACGTCGTATGTCACCTTCCAGTCGAAGACGTCCGGCGCGCAACCGGCTGTCACCATCGCCGTCGCCAAGCGGAAGGGCACCAACGCCACCGCCGTCGCCCACCGCGTCGCCGAGAAGCTCGACACGCTCAAGGGATCGCTCGTGCCGCCGGACGTGCATCTCACCATCACCCGTGACTATGGTGAGACCGCCGCCGACAAGAGCAACGAACTGCTGTGGCACATGCTGCTCGCCGTCCTCTCGGTCTCGGCGCTGATCTGGCTGGTCCTCGGCCGGCGCGAGGCGGCTGTCGTGCTGATCGCGATTCCGGTCACGCTCGCGCTCACGCTCTTCATGTTCTATCTCTATGGCTACACGCTGAACCGCATCACGCTCTTCGCGCTGATCTTCTCCATCGGCATCCTGGTGGACGATGCGATCGTCGTGGTGGAGAACATCGTCCGCCAGGCGCGGATGAGCGGCGGGGAGCGGGGCGGGCTGGCGGCGATCGCGATTCGCGCCGTTGACGAGGTGGGCAACCCCACGATCCTCGCGACCCTCGCGGTGGTGGCGGCGATCCTGCCGATGGCGTTCATCCGCGGATTGTCGGGCCCCTACATGCGGCCGATTCCGGTGGGCGCGTCGGCGGCCATGGTTTTCTCGCTGCTGGTCGCCTTCGTGGTGACGCCGTGGGCCGCGGTCCGGCTGCTCGAGCCCTCCGCGCAACACGATCACGGCGAAGAAGACCTCCTCACCCGGCTCTATCGCCGCATGATGGGGCCGCTCATCGCCAGCGGCAGGAGGCGCGCGATCTTCCTGGCGGGCGTGGCGGCCTCGCTGCTGGCGGCCGGCGCGCTGGTCCCGCTCGAACTGGTGACGATGAAGATGATGCCGTTCGACAACAAGAGCGAGTTCCAGGTCATGATCGACATGCCCGAGGGCACGGCGCTCGAGACGACGGCGCGCGTCGCCTCGGCACTGGCGTCGGCCACCCTGGACGATGA
>DATDHP010000249.1:0-3723 GCA_036521515.1 Vicinamibacterales bacterium | reverse complement strand
CGCCCCGCCCAGCAGCTCGCACCCCCGCCGGCCACTGCCACGGCGCGGACAGTCGCGCGCGGGGAAGCCACGTACGGAACCTACTGCGGGAGGTGCCACGGCCGCGAGGGCGCGGCGAACTTCGGAATCCTTCCGGATCTCCGTTACAGCGCGACACTGCATTCGAGCGAGGCCTGGGCCGGCGTCGTCCTTGGGGGGAAGCTGGCGGCTAACGGGATGGCATCCTTCGCTTCGGTGGTGGACGCGGACGACGCCGAGGCCATTCGCGCCTACGTCATCGCCCAGGCGAACGCCGCGCTGGCTTCGCGGGCGGTGTCGACACGGTGAGCGGTCCACATGCGGGGGCTTCAGCCCCCGCGTCGAAGTGAGCATCGGTCGAAATCTCGCGTCAGCGGAGCACGAGCAGCTGTCCGGCGCTCGCAACGAGCAGCGTCCGGTCGAGGCCGATCGCGAGCCGTGTGTCGCGCGGCAGTCCCTCGAGCGGGAGGCGCAGCGCAGCCGGCCGTCTGGCCCCAGGGCCCCCACGCCTCCTGGATCAGTGAAGTACGTCAGTCCGCCCCATCGACGACCGGTGCATACCCGGGCTGAGTCGTGCGGAACTCCCAGATCGAAGAAATCGGACGAAGAACGTACAACGGCCCCGCTGCTACAGCAGTGTGCCTCGAAGCACCACGAGCGCCACCGAGAAGTAGATGATCAGACCGGTCACATCGACCAGCGTGGCCACGAACGGCGCCGACGATGCGGCGGGGTCGAAGCCCAGCCGCTTCAGCGCGAATGGCAACAACGATCCGCTCAGCGTGCCCCACATGACAACGCCAACCAGGGAAATGGCCACGGTCATGGCCACGAGCAGCCAGTGCGCGCCGTAGACATCCGAGAACGCCGACCACACGGTGATGCGGAGGAAGCCGATGCTTCCGAGGATCGCTCCGAGCGCGAGCCCGGCCAGAATCTCCCGGCGCATCACCCGCCACCAGTCGCCGAGCCCGACTTCCCCGAGCGCGAGCGCGCGGATGACCAGCGTGGACGCCTGCGACCCGGAGTTGCCGCCGCTCGAGATGATGAGCGGCACGAAGAGGGCGAGAACGACAGCGCGCGAAATCTCCTCTTCGAAGACGCCCATCGCCGTTGCCGTGAGCATTTCGCCGATGAAGAGGGCGGTCAACCATCCGGCGCGCTTCTGAAGCATGCGCCCGAACGCAATGCGCATGTACGGCTCGTCCAGGGCTTCCGATCCCCCGATGCGCTGGATCTCCCGGGTGGCCGTGGCTTCCGCCACGTCGAGCACATCGTCGATCGTCACGATGCCGATGAGGACGCCGGCCGTGTCGGTGACCGGAAGGGCGGTGCGATCGTATTGGCGGAAGACGGCGACAGCCGCCTCCTGGTTCTCCGTCGCGGTTAACGCCACGAAGCGGCGATCCATCAGCTCGCTGACGTGCTTGTCGAGCGGGGCGAGCAGGAACTCGCGGATGCGGATGTCGTCGATCAACAGGCCCTGCTCGTCGACGACATAGATGACGTTCAGCGTCTCGCTGTCCTGTCCGTGGGCGCGGACGTGGTCGAGCACCATCTGCACGTCCCACACCTCGCCGACGGCGACATAGTGCGGCGTCATCAGGCGCCCGACCGAGCGGTCGGGATAGCCGAGCAGCGTGAGCGCCACCGCCCGCTGGTTGGGCGTCAGGAGCGCCAGGAGCTGCCGTGTCACTGTTGCCGGCAGTTCCTCGAGGAACATCGTCCGCTCGTCGGGCGCCATGTTGTTGAGCAGCGCCGCCACGTCCTCCTGCGCCATCGCCTTGAGGAGGGCCTCCTTGGCGTCCTGCGCCATGTACTCGAAAACGGCGGCGGCGTCCTTGCGTGGCAGGACGCGGAACACCACCACCTGATCTTCGATGCTCAGTCCCGTCAGCAGATCGGCGACGTCCCCGGCGTGCCGGTTGCGCAACAGGTCGCGCAGGCGCGCATAGTCCTGGGCGCGAAGCAGCGCCGCCAGCTCATCGGCGGGTCGGGCTGTCTCGCGGATCGCGGCGAGCGCCGCATCGCGGTCGGCGCCGGTCATTTGTTGTTCCATTTGCGTCAGGGCGGCTCGAACGACATCGTGATGATGCACGTGCGGCCCGACCGCTTTGACGGCGTCGAGCCAGAGCCGGTGAATGAGATCGAGGTCTCCGGGCGAGAGAGAGGGCGGGTGCGCGCCGATGTGGAACGTGTCGGTGCGGCCGCTGCCGTGCACGATCGCGAGACGGAGGTCGAGCGGCGCAGGCTTGTCGGCGCGTTCCCACGCTTCGCCGAGCAGTCGAGCCTGATCCAGGGCGGAGAGGGTCGACGATTCACCCACGTACACGTCCGAGCACCGCAAGCGAAGCACCGTGGACACAATCGCGTCGACGGCGCCGCGGGCGGGCACGATGAGCAGCCGTACCGGGCGGCGGAGACGCTCGGCCACCCCGACGATCTCGGCGAACAGCCGGCGCTCGTACGTAGTGGGTGTCAATGCGCGCTGTTCACCAGCGTCCGCATCGTCGAGCCGGACCGTCATGACCACGACGTCGCGATCGCCTGCGGCGCGGAGCGCGGCGGCGACATGATGGAGGGCATGCGGGTTCCGGACCGGCACCAGCACGCTGCCGGGACGCACCTCGATCTGGTCGAGCGAAATCTCGGTCGGCGGCAGGAGCTCCAGTGCCTCCGCCGTTTCGGCATCGGCGCGAGGCTCGACGTGATGCCCAGTGGCCTGGAACACAAGGGCGAGCACCACGAACATCGTGACTGCGGCGAGCGAGGGCATGTCACCGAGCGCGAGCACCGCCGATCCGGTTGCGGCCAGGAGGATCCCGGTTGCCACGAGTCCCACGGGGAGATTACGGCCGCGATAGCGCACCTGCAGTGGCGCCCGGTAGGGCGCACCCGGGTTGTGGTGCCGCAGTCGCACGAGCGCCGCAATGTTCAGGAGCAGCATGACGAGCACGGCCAGGCCGTACGCGCGCCCGAGCCACTCGACACGCCCCGCGCTCACGAGCAGCGTCGCAACCGCGGCGGCGGCGGCGAGGTCGATGATGTGGGCCGGCGTGCCGAAGCGCCGATGGAGCTGTGTGAGGCGCAGGGGCAATGTGCCTTCGGTCGAGAGCCGGTGCAGGAGCGACTCGAGGTCGCCGAGGCCCACCTGTACAGCGGGCGCCAGCACGAACAGCGTGGCGGCGGCCACCGCAAGGCCGAACGCATTCCGCAGCCACTCAGGGCCCGCGGCGTGATGGACCATTCCGACGAGCGGGGCGGACACCCAGAGGTGCTGCTCGTTCGACGGGACGAGCAGGATATACATCAGGGTGCCGAGCGCCGTCACGAGGCCCGTGAACAGGATCACGCCCATGCTGGTCCGGCGCAGCGCCTGGAGGCGCGGCGGTGCGAGCTCCTGCGCGAGGCGCGACAACGGCTCGCCGCCGCCGATGGCCGGGAGCGCGAAGGCCAGCGCAGCGAACGCCAGCACGGCGGCATCGAGTTGCGGCCACGGCGTCCACGTACCAGGGTTCGGTGCCCTGAACAGCCCGTTCGCGGACCATGTGCCGCCGGCGAGCGTCGCCAGCGCCCACGTTGACGCCGCGATGAGAACGGCAACCCCGATCCAGATGCCCTTCGCCATGGCCTCGCGCGTCCACCTGAGGCCCATGCGCGACCGGGTCCACAGCAGGCCAATCAGCAGGACGCCTATCCCGGTCG
>DATDHP010000248.1:0-9470 GCA_036521515.1 Vicinamibacterales bacterium | reverse complement strand
AGATCCTCGTGAGCGGCGGCGCCCGCTGCAACGTGACGAACCGCATTGTCACGGAGCGGGACTTCTGGGGTGGATCGCCACGAACGATTCGCCGCGTGCTGCGCGCGTTCCCCGCCGATCGCGCCGCCGCTTTCTTCGAAGCGCTGGGCGTGGGGTTGCACGAGGAAGAGGACGGGAAGCTCTTCCCCGACACGAACCGCGCACGCACGGTGCTCGATGCGCTGCTGGCGGAAGCGGCGCACGCAGGCGCAGAGGTGGTGGTCGACCGGCGCGTTGTTGCCGTGCAGCGCGGGGAGGACTGGTTCGTGATCGAAACGGCGGGACAGCATCGGTACCGCGGCCGCGCGCTCGTCCTTGCCACGGGTGGACGATCGCTTCCGAAAACCGGCAGCGACGGATTCGGCTACGGCCTGGCGCGGGGGCTCGGACACGGCTACGTCGAGACGACGCCGGCGTTGGCGCCGCTGGTGCTGGACGGCACCACGCATGTCGCGCTATCGGGAATCGTCCACCCCGCGGCGCTGACTGTCGGTGGCGTTCGTCTCTCAGGCTCGATGCTCTGGACGCATTTCGGGATCAGCGGTCCCGTGGCATTGAATGCGTCGCGTCACTGGCACCGCGCGCGTGTGGCGGGGCGCCCAGCTGACGTGCTGCTGAACCTGTGCCCCGGTGACACCTTCGAGACACTCGAGACGTGGTTCCTCGAACAGGAACGGTCACGCCCGAAAGCGATGGTGTCGACCACGCTGTCGACGCGGCTTCCTGCCGCCGTGGCCGGTGCGTGGATCGCGCGCGCGCGGATGGCCGGGGACGTCGCGCTGGCGCACCTGCCCCGGGACGATCGCCGGCGCCTCGTGCACGCGCTCCTCGAGACGCATCTCGACGTCCGCGACAGCCGCGGCTACAACTTCGCGGAGGTCACCTCTGGTGGCATCCCGCTCGAGGAGATCGACCCGGCGCGCATGGAATCGCGTGCCTGCCCGCGCCTGTTCCTGGTGGGGGAGATCCTCGA
Source organism: Vicinamibacterales bacterium (assembly GCA_036521515.1). Classification (GTDB taxonomy): domain Bacteria; phylum Acidobacteriota; class Vicinamibacteria; order Vicinamibacterales; family UBA2999; genus Gp6-AA40. The sequence continues at coordinate 8,458 of DATDHP010000248.1, read as the reverse complement.
CGTCGATGGCCGTCTCGGCGGCTTCAATTTCCAGTGGGCGTGGTCTTCCGCGTGGGTGGCGGCGCAGGCGCTTGGGCGAGCGCTCATCCCTCATCCCTGATCCCCGATTCAGGCTGGTTGTGCCGCTTTGAACTGCGCGATCTTGGCGGCGATGGTCCGCTTGTCCATGTCGATGCGGCCGTTGAAGGTTGCGCCTTCGACGAGGATTACCTGGTTGGCGCTCAGGCTCCCGAGCACGTTGGCGGTGGCGCTGAGCTCGATGCGCTCGGACGCGGCGACGTTGCCCCGGATTTGGCCGAGGACCTGGACGCGGGCGCCGTGCACGTCGGCTTCCACCTGCGCCTGCTTGCCGATGGTCAGCGTGGCATTACGGAGAACGATCTGCCCGCCAAAGCGCCCCTCGATGACGAGGTCTTCGTCGCTCGAAATTTCGCCGGCGATGAAGAGGGAGGGTCCAATGGTGGTCATTCAGGTCTTTCGAGAGTACACCCGCGAGGCAGAAGTATACTGAAGATCCAGGTCGCGGTCGTCGCGTGTCGATCGTCCGCCCCGTCACGCCGGAGTGGTGAAACTGGCAGACGCGCCGGACTCAAAATCCGGTGGAGTTAACGCTCCGTGTGGGTTCGATTCCCACCTCCGGCACCACGCTTCGCTCCGCGAAGCGTGGTTGCCGCAGGCCGGCTTCCGTCTCTCGATCTTCGGCCTGCGGCGCTTGATCTTCGAGGGCGATTCCCACCTCCGGCACCAACCCCTTGCTCGCGCGAGATTCTTGTGCGCGAGCTACGGTTGGCACGCCAAGTCGCTTGCTTGTCTGCGTTACGACTTACGGGGTGTCGACAGGACCTCCGACAGGCGCTTCAGCGCGCGGCTCACCGCCATCCGCGCGGCATCGCTCGTGCGCATCCCGAACCGCTTGGCGATGTCCTGCACGCTCCACTGGGCTTCGACGCGTGCCACGACCATCTCGCGGTCCCTTTCGCTCAGAGAGCCGAGCGCCGCGCGGTACCGTTCGTACGCCTCCGCCTTGATAGCGCCCTCGAGTGGCGTGGTGCGCTCGGATGGCGGTTCCTCAGCCAGATCGACCGGCGCGGGTTGCCTTCGGACCCGGCGTACTTCGTCCCTGACCCGGTTGATCACAGATTGCCGGAGGTACGCCTGCATGGCGCCGACGTGCCGCGGCTCGAAGTGATCCAGGCGACGGAGCACCTTCAGCACAGACTCCTGGACGAGATCACCCGTGTCGAGCGAGTCGCGAGCGGACGCCGGCAGCCGGCCGTGCGCCCACCGCCGAAGCGATGGCAGGCAGCGCTCGAGGAGCGCCTCTACGGCCACACGATCGCCCTCGCGCGCCCGAACGACGAGCTCGATCGTCGGTTCGTCGCTCAGCAGGGCCGCGCGCGCCGATTTGTCCGCCTGGTCGGTGCTGTTCGATTCGTCAGGTGGCGAGCTCATTGGTCTGTTTCCAAGGCTTTGCCGTGCGACGGCTGAGTCACGTCCGCCGGCTCCGGCCATCTGGTTTTCGAGTCGTGCGTTTCGCGTTGCCATGAGGATTACACACGGAGTCGAGGCGTGGGATCAAGGTGGAACTTCGTTCCGCGCCGAACGGGACGCGGCTTCAGACCGCGGATGCCCGGCGGCGCCCGCAGGACGTAAGATGTGCTCCACCCGGCACCGGGCCACTCTCACCGAAAGGCGGCCTCCATGCGCGACCGACGTGAGTTTCTGAAGACGCTGACCGCGGCGGGCGCGGCGTCGCTTGTTCCATTCGACGGACTGTCGGGACAGGAGCGTGTCGCCAGGCTCAACGTCAGGGGAGGTGCCATCGACGTGCACCACCACTTCCGGGCGCCCGGCATGGCCGCCGGCGCGCGCCCGTGGAGTCCCGAACAGTCGCTGGCGCAAATGGAGACGTTCGGGATCGGCGTCGCCATTCTGTCGGTCTCGCAGGACGGCGCCCGCTTCTACAACGGCACCGAGAAAGGGCGAGCGGCCGTACGCGGTTCGAACGAGTATGGGGCCAAACTGATGCAGCAGCACCCGACGAAGTTCGGGTTGATGGGTGGCATCCCGATGCCCGATGTCGAGGGCGCGCTCAAAGAGATCGAGTACGCGTTCGACACGCTGAAGGTGGACGCCATCGCCATCCACAGCAACGACAACCACGGCCGCTGGCCCGGCGATCCCTACTTCGAGCCGGTGTGGCAGGAGCTCAACCGCCGCAACGCCATCGTTTACATGCATCCGCTTCCGCCGACCTGTTGTCGCGACCTGAAATACGGTCCCGCCGCCTCGATGCTGGAGTTCGACTTCGATGTCACGCGCAGTGTGGCCAGCATCGTCGTCAACGGGGTGATGTTTCGCAACCCGAACATCCGTTTCATCACCGTGCACTCGGGCGGCACGGTACCGATGCTCGCCGGACGTATGAAGGACCGGTTGCCGCAAGGCTCCGAGAAGTATTTGCCCAACGGCTTGTACCCCGAGCTGCGGAAGTGGTACTACGACATCGCGCACGCCAGCTTCCCGTGGCCGATGGCCGCGATGCGCGCTTTCATGCCCGAGTCGCAGATCCTGTTCGGCACGGACTACTCGCCGGAGCCGATCGAGTCCACCGTCAACGAGCTGCCGGGCCTCAACCTGCCGAAAGAGTTCGAGCAGATGCTGCTGCGGGGGAATGCCGAGCGGTTGTTCCCGCGCTTCAAGGCCTGAGCGTCCGCGCGAAAGCGCCCAAAGGGCTGCATTGGGAAGACTTTTTTTCCGCGCGGCGTTTGCCCTAACCAGGGAAAGTGCCGCGGAAGGTACCTTCCGGGTTGTCGATACAGTGCGGCCCCCGCTTGGCGTCTCGAAAATCTCCAGGCGTGAACGGCACCGCGGACATGTCACGCGACCTGACGCGATCCGATCGGTGGACGGCTGTCGCTTGTTCACCATGTGTGGCGGAGTGTCGCGTGCCCGTCATCGGCGCCGCGCCGGAGACCTTTAGCGAGGGGTTGCCGCCCAGGCGAGGACCGCCCGTGGGAGACAATAGCCGTGGCGCAGGAACGCCCGCCTGACGTCCCCGGCCCACTCGGCGGCCGCGGGTCGATCAGGAAACAGGCCGGACAATTGCGGGCTGTTGTGCCACAACACTTCGACGAAGGTGCGCCCGTCTTCCAGCTCTCTCACGAAGCACTCAACAGCGGGATCGAGCCGCCACAGGAGCGACCGCCGCACACCGACCGTCACCGGCTGAGGGAACATCAACAATCTGCCGCGCACGCCGAGGCTCGATACGAAAAACATGCCGCACCCAGCGACGCGTTGCACACGTTGTGGTGAAGCGGAGCAAAGCCGAGTGCGCGGGCTTGTTGTCGTGGTGTCGACTGGGCAGGGAGCTGCATGGCGGTCCATATGCGGGGCGCCGCCTCGGCGCCTCCGCAGACTTTGGTCCTGAAGTCGGTTGACTTGGCCCGAAGCTGGGTCAACCAGCCAAGGGCTCTGCCGGGATATCAGATCAGAGCCCTCGACTGGTCATGCGCCACCCCTGCACGCGACGAACTCGCCCTTGCCGATGGGGACCAGCACGGAAACGAGCTCCGCATCTGCCGTGACGAGCGCGATGAGCGGTGCAACCTCGGCGGCGTGGGAGACGGCGTTATCCACGACGAGCAAGCCTCCGGGAGCCAGCGCGCGTCGCAGGTCCGGCCACCACCCCGCGTAGTGCCCGCGATCGGCATCGAGGAAGATGAAGTCCCATTCGCCGGGAGCCGCGCGGGCGAGCACCTCGCCCGCATCCGCGACCTCGATGGTAATGGGCGCGATGGCGCTGGCCCTCGCAAACGTCGCCCGGGCAAGCGCGGCCTTCGCCGGCTGCAGCTCCACGGTCGTCACGCGCCCGCCGGTCGCACGGGCGGCTGCGGCGAGCCAGAGCGTCGAATAGCCATTCGAGGTCCCGATCTCCAGGATCCGCCGGGCCCGGCAGGCGCGGAGCAGGACCGCGAGGAACGCGCCGGTGTCCGGCGTGATGTTGAGCAGTCGGTCGCCGTGGTCTGGCGTCCGCGCATCGTGCTCGTGCCCGTGCGCCTCAAGTTCCCGGAGGAGCGCCGCATTCGGATGTGACATGGCTGCGAGGAGCGCGTTCTACAGTCGCACGTTTCCTCGAAGGTGCGTGAGCGAAACTGGACCCGCGCGTTGGGCTCCTGGCGCCATGCGTTGGTCGCCGGGTCGTACTCCTCGACGATATCGGTGTTGCTCGAGAGGAAGCCGCCGACGGGACGCTTCCGTCCGAAGGCGGCACAGCACATGGGTAGCTTGTGGCTTCCGGCTTCAGCAGACGTCCAGGTAAGTTGGCTTGGGGTGTGCGCACGCCCCGCAGGCCAAGGAACGTCGTTCAGGCGTTCCGGCAGGCCGGGGGGCGTGCGCGAGGGGGTGCGCCCGGCGTCTGGACGCGAACTATGCCGCGGCCGGTGCGGGTTTGTGCGCTTTCGCCTTTGCGCTGCGATCCATGTCCACAACGCCGTTGAACGTTGCGCCATCCTGCAGCACGATCGAAGGGGTCGTGAGCGTTCCTGTCACATTGGCGGTCGGCGTCAGCTCGATCCGCTCCGCCGCGGCGATGTCACCAGCGACCGTCCCGTGAATCGTCACACGCGTGCCGAGCACGTTGGCGTCCATATTGCCGGTCGGTGCCACGAGGAGGCCGCCCGCATCCATGCGGACGTGGCCCTTCACGCGGCCATGAATGGTAATGTCCTCGCGACTCGTGATTTCACCGGAGATGATGAGCGAAGGTCCAATTGTGGTCATGTCTTCAACAATCGATCAGGAGAATTTGCGTTAGCGGGTGGACACCATTGTTTTCGGCGCCGACTACCGTGGGCTGTAGTGGCAAGAACGCCTTAGCTGCCCCAATTGGGAGTTGGGGTTTTGAACCGCCTGCCTGCCGCAGGCGTATGATCGCGGTATGACCGGTAGCGAGCGGCAGACGCTGACCGACCTGCGGCGCACGCTGCTGCACCTCCACAAGACGCTGCTCGACTGGGAGCGAACGGCGTACGAACGTATTCACGGGCGCGTCTCGGGCCACGAGCTGCTGCACGCGATTCTGAACGACCCGCAGTTCGCCTGGCTGCGGCCGGTGTCGGAGCTGATCGTGCGAATCGACGAGACGCTGGAGAACGATCCTCCCGCCGAGCTGGGCGCGGCTGGTGACGTACCGGCGATCATTGCCCAGGCTCGCACGCTCGTCGTACCGAACGAGGCAGGCAATCGCTACGCGCAGCGGTATCACGCGGCACTGCAGGAACATCCTGATGCCGTGTTCGCTCATCGTGGCGTGACTGCGGTTCTGAAGGACGCACCCGAGCCGCGCACGCCACCCGGCCGCACTCACTAGCGAGCTCCAGGCTCGGGCTTCGTGCGGGCCGCGGGTTGGGGCCCGGGACTCAAGATCCAAGGCTCAAGATCCTCGAAATTCGAATACCACGCCATCCCCTGCGCACCAAGGCTCAAGATCCAAGGAGCAACAGCCGAAACTCAGGCAGAATTCGGGTCTTTCGGCCTTGCGCATTGGGCCTTGTGCTATAAAGCCCCTACACCTGCTCATGCGTTTCTCCGTTCCAGCTCTACTGTTCATATTGGTCGCGGCGCCGGCCTGGTCGCAGCCGGCCGCTGAGCCGGTCCCCGTTCAGGAGCCGCTCAACCCGGCCAACCCGGAGTCGCCTGCCAATCCGCGCCGGCCCGTATGGGCGGTTTTCAAGGACATTGGGCGCGATTTTGCGAACCTGGCGAGCGTCGATACAGCGGCCGTGCTCAGCGTCGGCGGTGCGGCGGCGGCGCTGGCGAGTCCACTCGATGGTGCCGTGAACGGGCGGCTCGTCGGCGAGCCCTGGGTGGATGACGCGTTCGCGCCAGGCAAGATCATGGGTTATGGGCTGGTGCAGGGCGGACTCGCGGCGGCCACCTATGCCTGGGGGAAGAAAACGAAGTCACCCAAAGTCGTCCACGTCGGTGTCGACCTGCTGCGGGCGCAGATCCTGACGGCCGGGCTGACGTATGGGGTGAAGGCGGCAGTACAGCGGGAGCGCCCCGACGCCACGGGGTATTCGTTCCCTTCTGGGCACGCGTCGGTCACTTTCGCCACCGCGACGGTCTTGCAGCGCCATTTCGGCTGGAAGGGTGCCCTCGCGTATTCCGTGTCCGCCTACGTGGCCGCTTCACGGCTCTACGAGAATCGGCACTACCTGTCGGACGTCATCTTCGGCGCCGCCATCGGGACCGTGGCCGGACGGACCGTCACCCGGCATGGCCGCGACACCTGGAGCGTAGCGGCCGCGCCGACCCGCGGAGGCATGTATGTGGGACTCGTCAGGACCAACGGTCCTGATCGCTGATCATCACGAGGCTCAGCGCCCCACGCGCCCTACTCGCCCTACTCGCCCCACCCGCCCTGCTCGCCCTGGAGTCACGCTCGTGTTTTCACGCGCGGCCGCCGTCCTCATGCTGGCGTTGCTGGCCGCAGCCACTCCCGCGAGCGCGCAGGATCCCATTCGCGAAACGGTCGTGGTCACCGCCGCCGCCACGCCGATCCCGTTCGGCAGCGTCACGCGGACGCTGACGGTGATCACGCGCGAACAGATCGCGCAGCTCCCGGTGCACACGGTCGCGGACGTCCTGCGGCTCGTCGCGTCCGTCGACGTGCGCGCGCGCGGCGAGCGCGGCGTGCAGACCGACTTCGCCGTGCGCGGCGCGCACTTCGGCCAGATGCTGATGCTCGTGGACGGCGTCCGCCTCAACGACGTGCAGTCGGGGCATCACAACGGCGACGTGCCGGTGCCGTTCGACGCAATCGAGCGGATCGAGGTGCTGCACGGGCCGGGATCCTCGCTCTTCGGCGCGGACGCGTTTGGCGGGACGATCAACGTCATCACGCGCCGCGAAGCGTCCCCGGCGTCGGTGACCGTTCAAGGAGGCAGCTTCGGGCTCGTCGCCGGACGCGGGCATGCGACGCTCGCACGCGGTGAAATCCGCCAGCTCGTCGCCGCGTCGGCGGATCACTCGGACGGGTTCATGTTCGAGCGCGGCTACGCGACCGCCGGCTTCAGCTCGCGAACGTCGATCGGCGCGCGGTCGGGCCTCATGGTCTCGTACCTCTGGAAAGACTTCGGCGCCAACGGGTTCTACGGGAATGCGCCGTCGCATGAGTGGACGAACCAGACGCTCGTGGCGGTCGACCATCGCTTCGGCTCGCCGGCCGGCTGGCAGTGGAACGGCGACGCGTCCTACCGGACACACGGCGATCACTTCCTGTTCAACGTGACGCGCCCCGGCGTGGCCGAGAACCGCCACCGCACCCACGCCGTGCTCGGGTCGCTCGAAGCGTCGCGCCGTCTGCGCGACGACACGACGCTGACCGCCGGCATCGAAGGAGGCGGCGACTGGATACGCTCCAGCAACCTTGGCGATCACACGAGCGGCCGTGTAAGCGCGTTCGGTGAGTGGAGGCGTGCCGCCGCCAGCGGTCGGACCCAGCTCGAAGCGAGCCTTCGCGTCGATCGCTACAGCGAGTTCGGCACCTCGTGGAGCCCTGGCGCCGGCATTGGCTGGTGGGCCTCGCCTCGCGTGCGGCTTCGCGCGTCGGCGGCACGCGCGTTCCGCGTGCCGACGTTCACCGAGCGGTACTACCAGGACCCGGCCAACTGGGCGCGTCCCGACGTGCAGGCCGAAACGGCCTGGGCCGGCGATGGCGGCGGCGACCTGTTCCTTGCCGACGGGCTCAGCGCGAGCGCCACGCTGTTCGGACGGCTCGAGAACGACGTGATCGACTGGTTGCGGCCGACCCCGGCGGACCGCTGGCGCACCTACAACATCCGGGACGTCGACACGCTCGGTATCGAGCTCACCGTCAGGAAGACGCTGCCGGCGGGGGCGTTCGTGCTGGCAGGCTACACGGCCCTCGACGTGCGCGCGACGGCGGTGACGCAGCTATCGAAGTACGTCCTCGACTACGCCCCGCACACGATGACCGCGACGGCCGTGATTCCGCTTCCGGGCGAGATTCGCCTGGCGCCACGGATCGAGTACAAGCATCGCACGCGCTCGACCGGCACGTTGGACTACACGCTGCTCGACGCGCGGATCGGCCGCCGCTTTGGCGCCTTCGAGCTGTTCCTCGAAGGCACGAACCTCCTCAACGAGCCCTACGAGGAGATCGCGCTCGTCCCGATGCCCGGACGCGCGGTAGTACTTTCCGTGAGAGTAGAAAGGTGACCTGTCGTTCACACTTCTCGGTTCTGTCTCTTCTCAGTTCGTGTTCAGCGTTCGAGGTTCAGTTCGAGGTTCGTGGTTCGCGGGGTTCGAGCCGGCTATAGCCGGCCCCCCCCACGACCGCCGCGGCATCTGAGTCGTGCCTCTAGGGGCCGGCTTCAGCCGGCCCAGGAACCGGAACCGGGAACAGAGAACCCTGAACTGAACGCCGAAG
>DATDHP010000247.1:0-7982 GCA_036521515.1 Vicinamibacterales bacterium | reverse complement strand
CATGTCACGGTCCGTCGAGTGCGCGGTGCTGGCCGCAGGCGAGGCGCTCGCCACCGCCGGCGGCCTGGGCAGCACCGATCCTCGCCGCGTCGCCATTTATACGGGGAGCGGCCAGACGGGCCTCGAGCCGTCCGAGTTCTTCGGCGCCATGGAACTGGCGGAGACAGGGGACGAACGTCTCACCTACAAGAAGCTCGGGGGCCGCGCCGCGCGTCTCATCGATCGCTACTGGTCGCTGCGCACGCTGTCCAACGCCGGGCTGGGGCTGCTGGCGGCCGAGTTTTCGGCGCGCGGCCCGTGCAACAACTTCGTGCAGGCCGATACGGCTTCGGCCCAGGCCCTGGCGGCAGGATATTTCGACCTGCTCGAGGGCCGCTGCGACGTCGTACTTGCCGGCGGCTACGACTGTCTCCTGACGCCCTCGAACTACCTTGCCTACGAGCGCGCGGGCCTGCTCTCGTCGAGCGAGCCCTGCCGCGCACATCGTCCGTTCGACCGTGCGCGCGACGGGATCGTGCTCGGCGAAGGCGCGGCGTTCGTCGTGCTCGAACGCCGCTCGGGTGCGGAGGCGCGGGGCGCCACGATCCTGGCGGAACTGCTCGGGGTCGGTCTCGCCCAGGGCATCGAGGATCGCCCGTCGCCAACGATCGCCCGGCAGGCCGCGTGCCTGGCGATTGGTGACGCGGCCAACGGCCTCCATCCGGACATGGTGATCGCGCACGGCATCGGCACGCGCGACGACGACGCCCGGGAGGCGGCGATGCTCGCGGACCTGGGGTTCGATCGCACGCCGATCACCGCGATCAAGGGCTTCACCGGATATCTCGGCGCCACGACCGCGGTGGCCGAGCTCTGCATCGGCATCCTGGCGGCGCGACGGCACGCCGTGCCGCCGGTCGCGCGACTCGAGACGCCGGACGAGGGATGTCCGCTCGATCTCGTGGCGGCGGCACCGCGCCCCCTCCACACCGACACGCCGTCGCTGCTCGCGCTCGGCTGGTCGTGGTCCGGACAATGTTCGGCAGTGGCCGCCCGGGCGGTGTCCGCGTAGCAATGCCCAATGCTCAATGCTCAATGCTCAAGGCCCAATGCTCAATGCGGGAAAGACCATGTCATCGCCACAGCATCCATCTCCCGCGCTCACCGAGGAGGCGATTCTCGCGTTCCTCACAGCGCACGCGACCGACGCGCTCGAGCTTCCGCGGGCCGACGTGGAACAGATCACGGCTGACACCAGGATCGTCGAGGGGCTGCGCCTCGACTCGCTGCGCCAGGTAGTGCTCATCACCGGCGTCGAAGAACGCTTCGGATTCGAGTTCGAGCCCGAGGAGCTGGCGGCGCTCGGCGCGGGCGGGACCGTAGGTGATCTCGTGCGCGTGATCCAGCGGCGCGCCGGCACGGCGCCGGTCAGCTGATGGCCGCGATTGCCTCGCCCGGCACGCTGGTCGAGCGCGTGCTCGCACTCCGCGGTTGCGAACGGTACGGCGCGCGGTTCGTCAATCGTTCCGGCGCCGCGACGTTCTACCCGTACGACGCCATCCTCACACGCGCGCTGACTGCGGCCGCGGCCTATCAGACGCGCGGCATCCGGGCCGGCGATCGCATCGCGATCATCCTCCCGACCTCGGTCGGCTTCCTGGATGCATTTCTCGGCGCCGTTCTGGCCGGCGCCATTCCCGCGGCGTTGTACCCGCCCGTGCGCCTCGGACGCCTGGACGAGTACTACGCGCGTACGCGCGACATGCTCGGGGCGGTCGGCACGCGCCTGCTGGTGACCGACGCGCGGACAGGACGGCTGCTCGGCCGGGCCGTGGAAGGCGTGTCGTCGCTGGATACGACGCTCGATGTCGGGGCGCTCGGCAGCGCCGCCGCCGGATCCTGGAGCCGGCCGCATGTCGATCCCGACGCGCCGGCCTTTCTCCAGTTCTCGTCCGGCACGACGGTCGAGCCCAAAGCGGTGATGGTCTCGCATGCCAACGCGCTCGCCAACCTGACGATGATCGACACGCTGTTCCGCAACATCACGGACGCCGAAGCGGAACAGGGCGGCGTCTGCTGGCTGCCGCTCTACCACGACATGGGTCTGCTCGGCTGCCTGCTCCTCGGCCTGTACCATCCCGGCACGATCACCTACATCAATCCCGAGCACTTCATCGTCCAGCCGGCGCTGTGGCTCAGGACGATCTCCCGGTTTCGGGCGATCTGCTCGCCCGCGCCGGACTTCGCGTACGGTGTGTGCGCCTCCAAGATTCGTGATGAAGAGCTCGAGGGTGTGGACCTGTCGCACTGGCGGTACGCGCTGAACGGCGCCGAGCCGATCGACGTCGAGACCATGAACCGGTTCTGCGCCCGATTCGCGCGCTGGGGATTCAGGCCCGAGGCGATGATGCCTGTCTACGGCCTCGCCGAGGCCGGCCTGGCTGTGACCTTCTCCGATCCCGCGACGCCGCCGCACGTCGAGGAGTTCGATCGCGAGCGGCTCGCCTCGGCCGGCGTGGCGCGGCCCGGGAAAGGGCGGCGCCTCCCGTCGGTCGGCCGCCCGATGCCCGGCCTGCAGATCGAGATCCGGGACGAGCGCGATCGAACACTGCCCGATGGCGAGGTCGGCACCATCATGGTGGCAGGGCCGTCGATCACCCGCGGCTACTTTGCGCATCCGGATCTGACGGCGAAGCTGCTGCGCGGCGGCTGGCTCGACACCGGCGACCTCGGGTTCATCCACCAGGGCGAGCTGTACATCACCGGACGGAAGAAGGACCTCATCATCATCCGCGGCCGGAACATCGCGCCCCAGGAGATCGAGGCGCTTGCCGCGGGCGCGCCGGGGCTCCGCACCGGCTGCATCATCGCCGGCGGCCTCATGGTCGAGGGCGAAGGCGAGCAATTGATCGTGCTCGCCGAGAAGGACCCGCGGAGCGATCGCCGGGACGAGGAGCTCGCCGCCGACATCCACGCGCGCATCCTGGAGGGCATCGGCCTGGAGCCGCGCGCGATCGACGTGCTGAAGCCCGGCACGCTGCCGCGAACGTCGTCGGGCAAGCTGCGGCGCGCGGCGGCGATCCAGGCGTTTGCCGCCGGCGAGCTTGCACCTCCAACCGACCCTACGGCGCTGCGCCTGCTCGGCGAGGTCGCCAGGTCCCAGCTGGCGTGGGCGCGACGAAGATTCGTGAATCGTGATTCGTGACCGGGACGGTGCGCGGCGGGCTGGATCGTTTTCACAGCCACGGGCCGCGGAGACGCGGCGGCGCTGAGGCAAAAGCCTGTTCAACCGATATTCTTCGCGTCTCGGCGTCTCCGCGGCCACGCGGACGCGAAAGGCGCATCAGCGTTGCGACGTCACGGCGTCGAGCAGACCGGCGGCGGCGGCACGGGGAACGTGTCGCGCGGGAAGTGCTCGAGCACGGGCACGAACTCGGAGCTGAAGGTCATCTCGGCACCGGCGCGGTGGATTGTCGAGCTGACGGTGAACCCGTTCCAGTCACTCACCGACGCAAAGTAGATCACGTTCTCCGCGGTGACGGGCGGCCCGCAGGCGGGAACTTCTCCGATCGCGACCGACCCGACGTATGCGTTGCCGAGGCGCACCATCCGAATCCGGTTGAAATCGCAGGCCGGCTGCGGGGTCGTATCAACCCGCGTGGCGTAATTCAGCAGCACGCGGCTGATCGGGGCGTCACCGGGCCGTGCCGGCACGATGAAGTGCATCCGACCGCCAATCACCTGGCGGTGCAGCGCGGGCGTTTCGGGCGGCGCGGCGCCGCCGTAGAACGCATGCCGCAGCCAGGCGTTCGCCGTCCCCAGCACCGAGAGGATTGCGCCGAGCGCATTGCCATTGTCGACGACACCATGCTTCCCATTCGGCGTCACCACCAGCCGTGCACTGAACCCCGGATCGCTGCCCGCCGGGTGGATCCTGTTGTACGTGGCATTGATCGCGGGCAGCGGGAAGTACTGATCGTGACTGCCGATGATCGTCAGCAGCCGGCCGTGCTGCGTCGGCGCGTAGCTCGCCGGATCGAAATACTGGAGGAACCTGCGCAGTGTCTGGTCGGTACAGGCATCGGCCACCGCGTTCGGCGCATCGACCCCGCTCTGCAGGCCATCCCTCGTGTAGTAGTAGAGGCCATGGTACAGCCACGAACCCTCGTACGACATCGTGTCTGCCCAGCTCCCGGCAACGGCAACGGCGACCGCGGCTTTCACGCGGTCATCCACACCGTTCACGTAGTAGGTGAGCTGACCGCCCATCGACGCGCCGATCACGCCCAGGCGCGATGGGTCGATGCGGTACGGGTTGCCGGGCTGCGCGGCCAAGTGTTCGAACAGCGTCAGCGCCCGCATGCCGGCATAAGCGTAGTGGTACAGGAAGGAGTAGTCGGCCGACGGTTCGACCGTGATCCACGCCTGCTCGGTGTCTTCGGGCCCGCCGGTCGAGAGGCCGGCCTGCGGACCGCTGATGGCGAGCGCCACGTATCCGAACGCCGCGACGGCGCGCGCGAGGTCCAGCTCCGCCTCCCCGTGATGGCCATGCCCAATCACGATCGCCGGGTAGGGCCCGCCTGCCGCCGGCGCCGCCAGGTAACCGTGGATACGGATCGTGCCTCCGGTGTGCAGCCCGTAGGGCGGACCGCTATCGCCCCACTTCGCGTCCCCGATCTCGGAATCGAAGAACACCTCCGAATAGCCGATGTGCTGGACGATCACCGGCGCGAGGGTGCCCTGATCCCGTATCCTGGCGCGCACGTCTGGTGTCCACAACCTGTCGAGACTGCCCTGCGCCGTGGCGACGGAAGGCGCAGCGAACATGACGATCACGACGAGCCAGGAGAGTCGCGCCATGACGGCTCCGTTCGGAAGGGGGCAGCGAATACAATACACTCCGGTACAATGCCGCGTCAGCAGGCGCTGCACGCCAATCGCGCATGACCGACCTTTCACTCCCCCTCGACCAGCACGCCATCCACGAGATCCTGCCGCACCGGTATCCGTTCCTCTTCGTCGATCGGATCACCACCTTCGAGCCCGACCGCCGCATCGTCGGCATCAAGGCGGTGTCGCTCAACGAGGCGACCCTGATTCGCACGTCGTGCGGGTCGGGCGTGCTGCCGGTTGCCGTGCTGACCGAGGCAGTGGCGCAGGTGGGCGCGATCCTCGTGCTGCTCAAGCCCGGGAACCGCACGCGGCTCGTGTTCTTCATGGGCATCGATCGCGTCCGGTTCCGGCGGCCGGTCTACGCGGGCGAGACGGTGGAGATCGAGGCGGTGGTGCGTCAGCTGCGCGAGCGGATGGGACGGTTCAGCGGGACGGCGCGCGTCGACGGCGAGGTCGTCGCCGAGGGACGCATGACGTTCGCGCTCGGGCCCCCGGGCAGCCGCTGATCAGTGGCCGCGGCTCGTGCTCGACACGGCCGGTGCCGGGATATCGGGTGCCTTCACGGTGGCAGCCCGGGGAGGCACACCCATGATCGAAAGCGTATCGCCGCGTTCGACCAGCGACTGCAGGTCCGCGCGACTGAACGATATCAATGGGAACGCGTCCAGGACGTAGTCATCGAGCACGGGGCGGTACGAAAGTGCGCGGACCTGTCCATCGATGGTGCCACGCACGACCAGGTCGATATTCCGCACGATCGACTGCTGCTGCAGGGTTGACCAGGCCGTCTGCACCTCGGGCCTGTCGACGATGCCGGCCGTGAGCGTGATAGTGAACCCGACCGCCGGAGCGGTCCCGGTATCGAACGCCATCAGGTACGCCGTCATGTCGGTCTTCTGCTGCTGCGTATAGACGAAGACGGGGGCCGCAAAGAATTCAAAGAGCCCTGACACGTGACCATCATGATCGAGCCCGAACCCGTCGATGTTCTCGTCCGCATACCTGTTGAACAGGACACGCTGGTAGATGTTACGGTGATGCGGCGTCTTCATCATCTGATCCGGCTGCGAGACGATGAGGCGGTTGGTTCCGGGGCCCGGGTCGGCCTTGTGGCACTGGTTGCAGGTCATCGGTATGGGAAGGATCGACTGGCGAAGGGTCAGGAAGACCTCCCGCCCGGCGACGGCATTCCCGCCGCGAAATGCGGTGGGCAGGCTGCGATCCAGGTTCTGGTTGGGATTGGGCTGGAACACCATCGAGTTGACGAACGTCGTAAAGGTCAGCATGTCGGACGCCGACACCTGTGAGCCCCCCATCAGGGAGTCGAAGGCGGCGTTGAAATCGAGGAAGGTCGCCTTGTCTCCCCGCCAGTGAAACGGCGAGAGTCCGGCCAGTCCTCTCAGCGTCTGCGTGGTCATCGGGCCCTTCATCGGATGCAGCTCGATGGTCTGCCGCCCCTGCCGGACGGTGATCATGTCGCCCCCGGGATCGCCCAGATCCCACGCGAGGTGGTCCATGTCGCCGTCGATGTGACAGGAGGCACACGAACCGGTGCCGTTTCCGGACAGCTTGGCATCGTAGAGAAACCCGCGGCCGCGGCGGATGAGCGGTGGCGTCGGGTCGGCGCCGACCGGGATCTCGCGCAGCACGGTGCGCTGCACCGTGTCGATCACCGAAATCGTGTTCGAGATGCGGTTCAGGACGTAGAGCGTACGAGCGGCGGCATCGAGAGCCAGCGCTCGCGGTCCGCGTTTCGTCCTGGGATCGATATTTGCGCCGCTGCCGCTCTGCGGCCCGACTTCGATGAACGACAGCACTGTGCCTTCCGTGTCGACCAGGGCGACGCGGTCCGTGCCGAAGGCGGCGACGTACATGAACTGACCGCCGGGATCGAAGACGACCGACGTGGGCTGCGCGAGCGCGGTCGCGCGCGCGGCGGGATTGGGAAGAATCGAGTAGTTGATCGTCGGATTCAGATCGAACGGCGTCACCCGGCTGCTCGTGACGTCGATCCGCGTCAGGCGGTTGTCCACCCAGTGGCCGCGCAGGTTCGGCTCGAACTGAACGAGATTGCGTGCGTCAGTGTTGGCGACGAAGAGATCGCCGTTCACGGGATTGACGGCCAGCCCGAGGTTCACTGTCCCGACCCCCGAATAGTAGCCCGCCACGACCGGGATGGGTCGAGCCGCGATGATGGCCACGTCGTTGTCCGGCATCCGGTAGGGCACGAGACGCGACCACCGCCGATCGCTGGCCGACACGATTTTCCCTGCATTGGGCGGCGGCGGCAGGGCACCGTTTGTCGGCGGCGGCTGCGGCGGCGCCCGATTGGGGGTAATCAACGTCGTGGCATTGCCCGACAGCGCAAACGCCGCATAGACGGTCGTCCCATCCCGGCTGACGGCCAGGGCGCGAGGGTTCCCGCCGAACACCGGCAGAAAACGGATCAGGGCCCGCGTGTCGGTGTCGAACACCGCAATGGCATTGCTGCGCGACACGCTCACATAGGCCTGGTTCTCACCGGCGAACACGACGTCCATCGGCTCGTCGCCGGTGAACAGCGTGTCGACGACGAGGCCGCGCGACACGGACACGACGCTCACGCTGTCGGAGACCTGGTTGACGACCCAGGCTTCGTCGTTGCTGCGCGGGTTCACGGACACGGGTTCGAGCCCGACCGGAATCTCGCCTCTCAGCACGGGAAAGGCCGGCTCGGATATGTCGAACACCGACAGCGAGCCGTTCGAGGTGTTGACGGCGAACAGGCGCGTCCCATCCGGTGACAGCCGAAGGGGATTTGTTTGTGCTCCCTCGAAATTCGTGAATTCGAACGACTGTCCCTCGACGGTCGTCACCGAACGAGGCAACGCGATGACCACCGCGACCGCCGCGAGAACCGCGAATGTCAGGACCCTCCCGATCCGCATGACGGCGTACCTTTCAGGGCGGGTGAGGCATCACATACTGCATGAGATGGCCGGAGGAAAGCAAGGTTGGCGCGGCCGTGCGGACGCACACGCGTGTGCACGAGGCAGGCGCGATGGCGGAGACTCTCGATCTGTAGCGAAGCTCCGCCTCAAACCGACGAGTGGACCGGCGGATCTTCGCTA